>NZ_JBHYMQ010000051.1:48467-63287 GCF_042742985.1 Streptomyces sp. NPDC058864
CAGTGACGTTTGCGGGCCCCCGACCTGCGGGCCCGCACCCGCCGCCGGGCGCCGGGGGCGCCCGCCGGCCCCCACCCCCCCCCCGGCCAAGCGCGTGCGGGGCGGGGGGCCCCCGCCCCCCCCCCCCGCCACCACTGCCGAAGCAGCGCCACTGGCCGAACGGCTGGCCGAACAGACCGAGGGCCTGGAGGCCGTCACCGAGGTGGTGACCGGACTCGACGTCGCCGACCCGGTCATCCGCACGTCGATCCTGGATCGGATCGGTGCCGTCCTCGCCGAAGTCAACCGGGTCCGTGCCACCCTCGACGCGCGGCGCAGGGAACTGCTCGGCCAGGAGGGTCGCGCGGAGTTCGCCGCCGAGGCTGCTCTGCTCACCCAGGCCGTGATCGCCGCCCTGGGCGCCGCGACCACCCCCGAAACCTGCGAGGAGCAGCTCGGCAAGCTGCTTCTGCGGATCGAGAACCTGGAATCACGCTTCGGGGAGTACGAGGACTTCACAGAGGCGCTGGACAACCAGCGGACCGAGATCCACGAGGCCTTCTCCGCCCGAAGGCAAGCCCTGCTCGACGAGCGGGCCCGCCGCGCCGACCGCCTCGCCGACTCGTCCGGACGGATCCTGCACAGCGTCGCCCGCCGCCTGACGTCCCTGGCCTCCCTCGACGAGATCAACACCTATTTCGCCTCGGACCCGATGGTCGGCAAGATCCGCCGCGTCGCCGACGAACTGCGTGACCTCGGCGACCCGGTCCGCGCCGAGGAACTCACGGGCCGCGTCAAGGCCGCACGCCAGCAGGCAGCCCGGGCGCTGCGCGACCGCGCCGACCTGTACGACGACGGAGAAGGCGGCCCGACCGTACGACTGGGCCGGCATCGTTTCGCCGTCACCACCCAGGGCACCGAACTCACCCTCGTTCCCTACGAAGGTGCGATGGCCTTCGCCCTGACGGGAACGGACTACAGGTCCCCCGTCCACGACCCGGAGTTCGAGGCCACGCGCGCGTACTGGGACCAGCACCTGGCATCCGAGACACCCGAGGTCTACCGCGCCGAACACCTGGCCGCCCGCCTCCTGGCCGAAACCGAGCCGCTGGAGACGCTGTACGAAGCCGATACGGAGGGGCGCCTGCTCGGCCTCGTACGCGAGGCCACCGAATCCCGGTACGACGAGGGCTACGAGCGCGGCATCCACGACCACGACGGCGCCGCGATCCTCGCCGCCCTGCTGCGGCTGCGGGCGCAGGCCGGGCTCCTGCGCTACCCGGCCTCGGCCCGTGCCGCCGCACAGCTGTTCTGGGCGTACGGCACCGACAACACCTCCCGGGACACCTGGTCGGCCCGTGCCGCCTCCCTGGCACAGGCCCGCGCCACGTTCGGTCTCGCTCCGGCCGTGGACACCCTGCAACGGGAGCTGGCCCGGTCGATCGCCACCTTCGTCGACGCTGCCGGACTCGACCCGAGCGGTACGGGACTCGCAGGCGAATACCTCTTCGAGGAGCTCGCCGCAGCGGCCGAGGGCAAGATCTCCTTCGTCTCCGGCGCGACCGCCCGCACCCTCATCGAGAAATTCCGCACCGCCGCGGACGGACAGGGACCGGAAGCCGGCCTGGCCGCCCTGCCCGACGACTTCGCCGCACTCCCCGCGCGCCACCAACTCGCCCAGGCCTGGCTCGGCTCCTTCCTCGCCGCCGGCGGCGCCCAGTCCACCCCAGGGGACCTGGCCGAAGCCGTTGCCCTGCTGCTGTGCGGCCACCTGCCCCACCATGACTGCGCCGCCGCGCTCAGCACGACCGTCGACGGCCTGCTCGGCCGGCACCCCCGGGTCCTGCACGGCACCCTCCACCTACGACTGGACGAATTCCTCGCCCGCACCACCGCCCACCGCACCGAGCGCGTACCCGGCTTCCGTGCCTACCAGCGTCTGCGCGCCGACCTGCTGACGCGCGAACGCACACGCCTGCGCTTGGACAACCACCGGCCGGTGCCGCTGACCACCTTCGTACGCAACCGGCTCCTCGACGAGGTGTATCTCCCCCTCATCGGCGACAACCTCGCCAAACAGATCGGCGCCGTCGGTGGCCCTCGGCACACCGACAGCTCCGGCCTGCTGCTGTTGATCTCGCCCCCGGGCTACGGCAAGACCACCCTCGTCGAATACGTCGCCGAGCGCCTCGGCATGCTCCTCGTCACCGTCAGTGGCCCCGCGTTGGGCTCCTCGGTCACCTCACTGGACGACGACCACCCGGAGATCCGCAAGATCCACTTCGCCCTCGCGGCCGCGAACAACGTGCTGCTCTACCTCGACGACATCCAGCACACCTCACCGGAACTGCTGCAACGGTTCATCCCGCTGACCGACGCCCAGCGTCGCCTCGGCCCTTACGACCTGCGCGGCAAACGCTTCGCCATCGTGATGTCCGGCAACCCCTACACCGAGTCGGGCTCCCGCTTCCGCGTCCCCGACATGCTCGCCAACCGCGCCGACGTCTGGAACCTCGGCGACGTCCTGACCGGCCGGGACGATCTCTTCGCCCTCAGCTTCACCGAGAACTCCCTCACCTCCAACCCCGTCCTGGCGCCGCTGGCCGCGACCGACCCCACTGACCTCGAAATCCTCCTGGGCATGGCCCGCGGCGACGAATCCACCCGAGGCGATCGTCTGACGCGCGCATTCCCTCCGGCGGAACTCGACCGCATCCTCGCCGTGCTGCGCCTGCTCCTCCGAGCCCAGCGCACCGTCCTGGCAGTGAATAGCGCTTACATCGCCTCCGCAGCACAGTCCGACGTCTCCCGCACCGAACCGCCCTTCCTGCTCCAGGGCTCCTACCGGAACATGAACAAGCTGGCCGAGCGCATCTCCCCCGCTATGAACGACGCCGAACTCGACGCCCTCGTCGACGACCACTACCGCGCCGAAGCCCAGACCCTCACCAGCGCCGCCGAGGCCAACCTCCTCAAACTCGCCGAAATCCGCGGCACCCTCACCAGCGAACAAGCGACACGCTGGGAGGAAGTGAAAGCCGCGGTGTCGCGTGCCTGGCGCCCATGAGCAGGTGCACGAGGCGTTCTTGGTAAGTCGATGTGCCCGAGCCGACCGCTGGGATCAGTTGGGTTGGCGACGCTTGAAGACCGCACGGCCGCTGCGTGGCGGAAGCAGCCCCAGCCCCGCAGGCGGATCGCCCGAGCGATGAGCACCCCTGGCCCACTCAGCTGGCTCCTGATGGATTGCTCGGGCCCGGTGAACCTCTGTGCCTCCAACGCCGACTGTCTTGGTGCTGGGTGGCGCCGGGCAGCGGAGGTGCGGTGAGCGGGGACGGGCGACGCGACGAGCTGCTGGTGGTGCGCTGCCAGCTCGGGGAGCGGGAGGCGTTCCACGAGCTGGTGCGCGTCTGGCACGCCACGTTGTGGCGGTACGTGAGGGGCATGGTCGGCTCGCCGCACCTCGCGGACGATCTCACGCAGGAGGCGTGGGTCGCCGTGCTGCGCGGGCTGCCACGGCTGCGGCAGCCCGAGCGGTTCGCCCCGTGGCTGTTCACCATCGCCCGGCGCGCTGTCACCGACCACCTCCGGCAGGCGTACCGGGACGTGGAAACGCCGGTGGAGGAGGCCGGCGCCGTGGCCGTCGGCGACGACGACCCTCTCAGCGGCGTGCTGACCACGATGCAGGTGGAAGCCGGCCTCAACGGGCTGCCACCCCTGGAGCGCGAAGTGGTGATCCTCTTCCATCTGCAGGACCTGCCCCTGGCTGCCTGTGCGGAGGTGCTCGGCGTACCACCGGGCACCGTCAAGAGCAGACTGCACCGCGCGCGCCGCATGTTGCGGAGCGTCCTCGCCGAGAGGGGATACGAGGGATGAGCGAGCAGGACCCTGCAACTCGGCGGGATGTGCCCAGGGAACTCGAGCGCGCGCTCGCCGCGGAGGCCTCGCTGGGCTCCCGGATGCGCCACGTGGCCGTGGGACTGGCGGGAGCATCTTCAGCGGCACTGGTCGCGGTGCTGTGGGCCACCGAGGCGCATCCGCTTCGCGCGCGCACCCAGGCCGCCTTCGCCGGACTGATCGCCATCGGGCTGGCCTGGGCCGCCTTCGCCACCTGGGTGCTGAGCAGACGCCGACCGCTGTTTGCCCAGGACCGCGTGCTGGGAGCCCGGCTCGCGCTCCTGGTCGCCGTGGTGACCGGCACGGCAGGGACGGCCCTGGCCGCGGCACGGGCCACCGCGGTCGGAACACTGGCCACCGCTGTAACCGATGCCGTCCTCGTCGCCGCAGCGGCACTCCTCCTCGCCCGGGCCCAGCGCCGCCGTCGCGAACTCCTCCGGCTACGGGACGCGCTTCGTCGGGAAACCCCCTGAACCCCTGAAGTCCATCCGTCCGGACCCGTCCATGGCTCAAGGAGGCCACCGTGAACAGCAGGATCCCACCAGTCGGCCCATTGGCTCTCGTTCTACGCCTCGGCGGCGCAGGCAAGCGCACCGTCTTCCTGGCCACCGTGCTGGCGGGCACAGCTTTGCTGATCGGGATCGGCCTGCTCCTTGGCTGATCCTTCGAGCGGGCCACGCTCTGGGCAGCGTAGGGGTCTATCCGCAGTTCGGGGTCGCCCCTGGGTTCGCGTCACCATGGGCGTACATCCGCCGCGCCGCCCCCGCACGGCGCCCGTGCGTACAGAGGCGTCAGGTGTTCTCCAGGCCTCCGTCGACGGTGAGGACTTGACCGGTGACCCATTCCACAGCCGGATCGGCGAGTCGGACGACCCAGACGGCAAGTTCCTCCGGCCGCCCTCGGCGCCCCAGCGGGATACGAGCGGCTTCGGCATCCTTGATCTGCTGGACCTCGGCCGGGGAGAGGCCGGAGGCTGCCAGAGCGCTGGTCTCGACGGGCCCCGGAGCGACCGCGTTCACCCGGATCCCGTCCGGTGCCAGCTCCAGTGCCCAGCTCCGGGTCAGGTGCTCGATGGCCGCTTTCGAGGCGCCGTAGTGGCTGGCCAGTGCGAGAGGACGGTGTCCGAAGGTACTGGCGATGTTGACGATCGACCCTCGTGACTTCTGCAGGTACGGCAGCGCGGCGCCGGCCAGCAGACTGGGGGCGGTGACATTCGTATCGAGGATCTGTTTGACGACGTCGTACGTCACTTCACGCAACGGCATCGACATGAAGACCCCGGCATTGTTGACCAGGACGTCCAGCCTCCCGAATCGGTCCACGGCGGCCCGGACGATCGCCTGTGGGGCCTCCTCTTCCGTGACGTCGCAGCAGATCGTCTCAATGGACTCATGGGCGTCGGCCAACTCGGCGAGGGCTTGCTCATTGCGACCGGCACCAAGGACGGCCGCCCCCGCGTCGGCGAACGACATCGCGACCGAACGGCCGATACCCGATCCCGCACCGGTCACGATCACGACTCGGCCGGTGAAGTCGACTGCCAGATGATTCGACACGGTGAAGCCTTTCATTCGAGGTTCGAAGAACTGGAAACGGTCGGGTCGCTCCGCCCCTCAGGCGTCGAACGGCTGCAAGACGACGATCGAAGCGGTGCAGGGCGCACCCAGGTGATGCAGAGGTCAGAGGCGGATGACGACCACTGCTGTGTCATCGGTGGCGTTGCTGAGGTTGATGAGGGCGTCCGCCAGGTCCTCGGGGTCGTCCTGGTGGTGGCGTGTGAGGACCTCGGCCAGGCGCTGGAGCCCCTGGTCGATGTCCTCTCCGCGGCGCTCGATGAGCCCGTCGGTGTAGAGGACGAGTGCTGAGCCCGCGGCGTAGCCGGTGGTGGCCTGTGGTCGGCGCGAGTCTTCGAGGCCGGCTCCCAGCGTGGGGTCCGTCGCCTGGTCCAGGAACTGCACTGTGCCGTCCGGGTGGACCAGGGCCGGGGGCGGGTGGCCGGCGCTGCTGTAGGTGATGCGGCGTTGTTTCCAGTCGACGACGGTCTGGACAGCGGTGGTGGACAGGGCGCCTTCGACGGAACGCGCGTACATGTCGAGGCCGTCGAGTGCGACTGCCGGGTCCTTCACCACACGTATGGCGGCGCTCAGGGCGCTGCGCAGCTGGCCCATGACGCCCGCTGCCGTCAGGCCGTGCCCGACGACGTCGCCGACCGCGATGGCGTATTCCCCACCGGCGAGCTGAGTCACCTCGTACCAGTCACCGCAGACGTTCAGGGCGTCCAGGGCCGGGCGGTAGCGGACCGCGGACTTGTGGTGGGCGAGTCGCTGCGGTGCGGGCAGCATCGCGTCCTGAAGCGCGAGGGCCACCTGCCGCTCGCGGGCGTTGGCCTGTCGCAGCCGTTCGTTGACCTGCTGGAGCTCGCGGGACCGTGCGTAGAGTTCGTACTCCATCTGCCGCCGCCGCCCGGAGTCGGGACTGCCCTCACGGACGAGGTCGGTGATTTCCTCCAGGCGGTGCACGACCAGCGCGATGTGCCCCTCGGAGTCCAGGACGGGGGCGTTGATCGGGCTCCAGTAGCGCTCGGCGAACACGCCCGGCCGATCCGATTCCTCTACGTCGTGACGGATCGGCCCCTCGACGTCTTGGATACCGGTTTCCAGCACACGGCGAAGCGAGGCCTGCAGGTCGTCCAAGCTGTCGGGGTCCTGCGGGAAGGCGTCGAACACGTACCGGCCGATCATCTGGTGCCGAGCGCGGCCGACCAGGTTCTGATAGGAAGCGTTCGCGTCCAGGATGACGAGATCGGGCGTGAGCACCAGCATCGCGCTGGGTGAAGCGTCGAAGATGCCTTCGTAGTCGATCTCCCGTTCCTTCCCTGCGCTTCTCACGGTTTCTGCCAATCGGTCATGTCTCGGTATTTCTGCTGCGTGCCGCGCTTGAGGCTGTGAGTCTCGGGCATCGCGTCGCGGGGCGGTGCGCGATCCCCGTCCTGCCTTCGTGCTGATGTTCAGGACCTGATGGACGGTCACGGCATGACGGGGTCCCCATCGGTGAGATCTGGCTCACGCCGTTCCCGCATGGCGCCCTGCGAGGCCTGCTGAAGTCAGGTCCTCTTCGGCCCAGACGACCTTGCCGCTCGGTGTCGAGCGGGATCCCCATCTGCGGGACATCTGGGCGACGAGAAACAAGCCGCGGCCGCTCTCGTCGCCGGAGTTCGAGCGCCGCAGGCGAGGGCAGCTGACGCCGGCGTCTGATACTTCGCAGGTCAGGACCTTGTGCTGGATCAAGCGCAGACCGATCGGGCCGCTGCCGTGGCGTGCGGCGTTCGCAACCAGTTCGCTGACGATCAGTTTCGTCGGATCCTCAAGGTCTCCCAGACCCCAGTCGGCAAGCTGGAGCGCTGCCAGGTGCCGGGCGCTGCGGGCGGCGGTCTGGTCGCCGGGCAGCGTCCAGGAGGCGACCTTGGCCGGACTGAGTGATCGGGTGCGGACGAGGAGCAGCGTGACGTCGTCCGAGGGTGCGGGCGGAACGATGTCCATCGCGCGGGCGCAGAGGTCTTCAAGGGAGCGTCCCGGCTGTGCCAGGGCGGTGCCCAGACGGCTCATTCCCACGTCGATGTCGTGGTCGCGAGTCTCGATCAGGCCGTCGGTGTACAGGGCGAGAAGACTTCCCTCTGGGACTTCAAGCTCCACGGCCTCGAACGGGGCGTCCGCACCAAAGCCGAGGGGGACTCCGGAGGGAAGGTCGGGGAAGGTCACCTGGCCGTGCGGGTCGATCATCGCGGGTGGAGGGTGCCCGGCCCGTGCCATGGTGCACCGGCCGGTGGAGGGGTCGTAGACCGCGTAAAGGCAGGTCGCACCCATCAGCGAGGGGGGTTGGGCGTACTCCTCGGCCAGTCGCTGCACCGTGTCGTCCAAGTGTGCCAGCAGCGCATCAGGGGGCAGCTCCATGTCGGCCAGCGTGTGTACCGCGGTGCGGAGCCGGCCCATGGTCACGGCAGCGTTGATGCCGTGACCGACCACATCACCCACGACGAGGGCCACACGAGCCCCGGACAGCTCGATCACGTCGAACCAGTCGCCGCCGACACCGAGGCCGATGTCCGCGGGCAGGTAGCGCGAGGCCACCTCGACCGCCGCGCCGCCCCGCACACCAGCCTGAGGGAGCAGACCGCGCTGGAGCTCGAGAGCCGCGCCGCGCTCACGAGCGTGCCGCCGGGCGGTGTCCAGCGACAGCGCCGCGCGGCTCACGAGCTCTTCGGCGAGGAGCAGATCGATCTCCTGGAACGGCGCTGGATCCTCTGTACGGACGAACAACGCCATGCCCAGCACGTCACTCTGCACACAGATAGGCACGACCATGACCGAGTGCATGTTGTTCTCACGGATCTTCTGCGCCCGGGTCGGGTCGTGGTCGGTCCATCTGCCGGGCACGGCGTCCAGGACCGGCTCCACGTAGGGCCTCTTGGTGCGCAGCGCGTGGGCGAGCGGGGAGGAGGCAGGCACGGGAATCACCTCACCGCGCGCCCACGGGGACTCGGGCACCCCCTCGCGGATGGAGGCGAGCCCGGCACGGCGGAATACGGGGAGGTCATGCCCCCTCGGTACGGTGGCGTCCGCCGACCCCGCACGGAACGGAACCGACTGTTCCAGGTCGATGGCGACGAAGTCGGCGAAGAGAGGTACGGCGAGGTCGGCCAACTCCTGACTGGTGTGCATCGCGTCCTGTGTCGAGCCCAGACGGGTGCTGCGCTCGCTCAGGATGGCGAGTCGCTCGCGCGCCCGCCGGCTCTCGGTGGCACCGACGCTCACTGCGCACACCCCCATAACGCGGCCGTCGGCACCTTCGAGGCACGAGTACAAAGCGGTGACCGTGTGCTCACCGGCAGGACTCGTCGGCAGCCGGGTCTGGTATTCGTGGATGCCGGCCGCGCCGCTGCGCATGACCTGTCGCATCACCGCCTCGCGGCCGGCTGCCTCGGAATCGGGCAGCGCCCCTGTAAACCGACGGCCGAGCCGCCGATGGCGGGGGATACCGTCCAGCCTCTCCATCGTGTCGTTCACCCAGGTGCAGCGCAGCTGCGTGTCACGAACGACGACGCCGATCGGCGCGCGGCTGATCAGTGATTCCCGTACCGATCCCTTGGCCGCCGCCCAGGAGAGCTTGCCGACCTCGGTTACGGACACCAGCCATCGAACCGCTCCGCCCTGTCCCCACAGCTTCGAGATCCGCAGGCTCACGTTGAGTAGCCGGCCGTCTCGGTGGAGCAAGGCCGCAGCGCCCGACCAGCCGCTTCTTGCACGACAGTGGTCGACGAACTCCGCTATTACCGAGGCTTCTCTGGGGGACGGCAGCAACATGGCGGCAGATCGCCCAACCACTTCCCCGGCGGCGTATCCGAGCAGCTGCTCAGCCGCCTTAGTCCATCCAACGGCCGTGCCGTGCTCGTCGAACATCGCGCTCGCCGAGTCGACGCCCTCGGCCGTGCTCACGGCAGTGCCGAACATCGTCTTCTGGTTCCTAGTCATCGAGTCCGTGTCCTCATAGGCATAGACAGGTTGATCGAGGTGCAGAAGCACGACATGTGCCTCACCGGGGCAGATGGGCCCTCACGACCATCGATTCACTACCATTTGCACCTTTTGAGTCTTTGACCGGACGGGACACCGATCTGTGACACGCCCTGCACGGAGTCCGGCCCTCGACCTCGCCGAAACGACGAGGCCGAGGTTGGGCGGCCCGCAGGTGCGACCAGCAAGCGCACAGGTTGACCGGGCGAGCAAAGGAGGCTGGCTATGACTTCGGCAGTTGCGGGAGCCACTTCACCACAGGCCCCGCGTCGACCGAACTCCGCTCGGATCGCGCGACCGGATCGCCCCCACGTCGCCATACCGGGACCCGGGGCAATGTGGGCACGGATTCTCGCGACCAGCGTTGATCCGAAATGACCATGCTCCGGGCCCGACCCCACTTGTCCACCGACTCACTGAGCACCCGGGACGCTCGGCGCCGCAAGGAACCGCGCTAATGATCACAGCACTCCAGCCAGAGAATCGGCATCTGAGCTGGGACTGGCGCCGACAGCGGGAAAAGTCAATAGTGGATGGTCGAACGTGCAGGTGCCGCCTGGCGCAATCGGGCGCGCAAGGTCTCGGCGAAGTCTTCGGCCCGTGACAGCTGGACCCGCAGCTTCTCCACTTGCTCTGCTGCCTCCCTCTCGAATGCACGGACACGCTCCAGGAGAACTTCGCGCTCTTCCGCACCGAGGCCGGAGTCGGCGTCCAGGCGATCGGTAGCTTCGAGCAGATCCCGCATCTGTTCCAGGGCAAACCCGAGCGGCTTCATCCGTCGGATCACCATGAGCCGGGCGACATCGGCCTCGGTGTACAGGCGGAAGCCCCCCTGTGAGCGGGCGGACGGCACCACCAAGCCGGTCTCCTCGTAGTACCGGATGGTGCGCAACGACAGTTCGGTCCGCGCGGCGACCTCACCGATCTGCATGTGCTTGTCGCCCACGTCCCTGCGTCCTGGCCTTTCCGTCAGGGCGGGGCCACGTCCCGGGCCGGCCCGCCGATCTCTACCCTAACGTTAGGGTAGAGTTGCCGATGCGAGGGTGATCTTCCGCTCCCTCGCCGCAGCCGCGCCGGGGCCGATGACGCCCCCGGCGACGTTTCAATTCTCGCAGGAGAGAGCGTGCCCGAGCCCATCACGCCCGGTGACGCCACCTGCCCGCCGTGATACTTCGCCCCCGGACGTGAGAGGCCGGCCGCGCCGCCACGCAGCCGACCGCGTCCACCCCTCATCGACCTCCGGTTCCGCCGCGCGGGGCCGACCGCGGTGCGCCGACCCGGCTCCGCTTTCCCAGCACGCCCGGACTCGAGCCGAGGAGCGTGCCCAAGCACGACAGGTCCTTGCCCTCTTGTCCATTTCCGCCGTGTCCCCTGCCGCGCTGCTGCGCACCATGAAGCCCGACTGGCTGAACGATCCGAAGGTCTGGCGCACCGAGGTCCTGGCCGGCCTGGTCGTGGCGCTCGCCCTGATTCCCGAGGCGATCTCCTTCTCCATCATCGCCGGTGTCGACCCCGCGATCGGGCTGTTCGCCTCCTTCACCATGGCGGTCACGATCTCGATCGTCGGTGGCCGTCGCGCGATGATCTCCGCAGCCACCGGCGCGGTCGCCCTCGTCATCGGGCCCCTCAACCGGGAGCACGGCTTCGGATACCTGGTCGCCGCGGTCATCCTGGCCGGCGTCTTCCAGATCGTCCTGGGCGGGCTCGGTGTGGCGAAATTGATGCGATTCGTCCCGCGCAGCGTGATGGTCGGCTTCGTCAACGCGCTCGCCATCCTGATCTTCATGGCCCAGGTCCCGGAGATGACCGACGTCCCGTGGGCCGTCTACCCGCTGATCGGCGCCGGGCTGACGATGATGGTGTTCTTCCCGAAGATCACCACGATGATCCCAGCCCCGCTCGTCTCGATCGTGGTCCTGACCGTCGTCACGGTCGCGGCCGGCATCGCGGTGCCGGCCGTCGGCGACAAGGGCGCCCTGCCGTCCTCTCTGCCCATCCCAGGGCTACCCGACGTGCCGTTCGCCATGGACACCCTGGTCACCGTTGCCCCCTACGCGTTCGCGATGGCGCTGGTGGGCCTGATGGAATCCCTGATGACCGCAAAGCTTGTCGACGACATCACCGACACCCACTCCAACAAGACCCGCGAGTCCATCGGTCAGGGCATCGCCAACATCGTCACCGGCTTCTTCGGCGGCATGGGCGGATGCGCCATGATCGGCCAGACGATGATCAACGTGAAGGTGTCCGGCGCCCGCACCCGCCTGTCCACCTTTCTGGCAGGTTCCTTCCTGATGGTGCTGTGCATCGCCTTCGGCCCGGTCGTCGCCGACATCCCCATGGCCGCCCTGGTCGCCGTGATGGTCATGGTCTCGTTCGCGACCTTCGACTGGCATTCCATCGCCCCGAAGACGCTTCGGCGGATGCCCGCCGGAGAGATCACCGTCATGGCGATCACCGTCGCGGTCGTCGTCGCCACCTCCAACTTGCCATCGGTGTGGTCGTCGGCTCCGTCACCGCGATGGTCATCTTCGCCAAGCGCGTCGCCCACCTCGCCGAAGTCACTGCGGTCATCGACCCCGACGGGACTTCCGTCGTCTACCGAGTCACCGGCGAGCTGTTCTTCGCCTCTTCCAATGACCTCGTCGGGCAGTTCGACTACGCCGGCGATCCCGACAGGGTCGTCATCGACCTCTCGTCCGCGCACATCTGGGACGCCTCCTCCGTCGCCGCCCTGGACGCAATCAAGAACAAGTACATGCAGCGCGGCAAGACCGTCGAGATCACTGGCTTGAACGAGCACAGCGCCCGCATCCACGAGACGCTCAGCGGCGAACTCGCGGGCAGTCACTGAGCGCTCAGAGCCAACAAAAAATCGCAGCCATGATCGACCCGCCGATGACAAAGGTGATCAGCACCAAGGAGGCATGGGAATCGTTGTCAGTGCCCCGGCTCCCACCATCCAGCGTGCTCCACCGCCTCCCCGCCGCATCAGGCGGGAGTACAACACGCCAACCTCCAAGACAGCCCGCGCTTCCTGGGTCAGCGATTCAGAACTCGGCGGGCTGCAGGTCCGCGGTTCAGCCTTCGGGCTGAACCGACAAGGACACGGTGTCCTATTTCCAGGACGCCGCCAGTCCCCGGCCCAGTCATTGGTCCGGATGTGCCGTTGACTGACGCGCAGTGGGCACGGATCGAGCCGCTGCTCCCGAACCGGACACCCAGGCGGGGTGTGCAGAACTGGAGACAGATCTGTCCGCCGTCCGCACCAGTCTCCGACTGATGATTCGCGAGCAAAGTTCGTAGACCCCTCGCCTTCGAGCCCTTCCGGGGCTGGCCGCCCATGGCCACCACAGTGGGCGAGACGACCTGCGGAAACGTGATCACTACCGGGTCTCACGCAGAACTCTCACGGATGGTCATTTATGACAAGCGCCCAGACGTCGCCAGTAGGCGAAATCAGACTTCAGGGCTGGCGGTGGCTACAGACGAGCGGCCACGAAGCCGATGAGAGCGACAGCGGTGATGACGATGCCGATGAGTCCGGGCCAGCCACCCAGCAGCGCAAACGCCGCCACGATGGCGAAGGCGCCCAGCATGAGTGCCGCGAACGCCCATGGGGACAGTCCTCGGTCGTCCGTGTTTGCGGCTTCTCTCTTGCTCATCCCAGTCATCCCAGACACGGTAGCCAGTGGGTGGGTGCCGTCAGCGGCTGGGGCGGTTTCGTGTTTGGACCTCCCTGCTCCAGGTGGTACGGCCCGGCAACGACGACAGGGACGGCGTCCGTTTCGAAGCCAGTGGGCGCGAGCCCGTGTGACGAGCCTGCTTAGGGGTGACCGAAGCCGCATCGTGATTCGCGCGATATCCCGCCGGGCTGGTGCCACGGACCCGCCGGTGTGAGGGTTGCTGGCACTCGCTACCGATCTTGAGGTCTGTCATGTCAGGTCTGCCGTTCGTCGCTCCCTTGATAGTGCTGGCCTCCGTGCTCTGGGCGATACCACCGCTCCTGTATCTCCGGCGGCGACAGGCGGGCGTCACCATCGCCGTCTCACACCTCTTTGTGACGCTGTCGATCACCCGACCTAGGACATGGCTGATGCTCGTCTTTGGGCACGGCACGCTCATCGCGCTAGGAAGACTGGGCTTCGAACTCAGCTCGCTCCGCACCCGTCGCCGTCGCACGGCCTCCCCCCTCCCGGCCCGCGACGAGACCATGCGTCTAGAGACAAAAAGCAACCCTCAAAGTAGAGGGCGGCCCGCACTCCCGCCCCACGTCGGCGTGTCTGTTGTCGCGGTCTGAGCGTGGCCGGTACTGCCGTGGCAGGGGACTGTGCCCGCACCCGTTCGATGTTTCTCGAGGCCGTACAAGAATCAAGACACCTCTACAACTGCCCGTCTGTGCTGCGGAGCACGTCACCGACTCTCTGGTAGGAGTCGATACGGTGCTGTGCGCGGCGGGCGCGTTCCTCCAGGTCTCGCACGAAGAGAGCCTGCCGACCAGGGTGGTAGGTGCTGACCACTTCCAGGGTTCTATCGCGGACGGCTTCGGGATGTGTCTTGAGCAGACGGCGCCACACGTCTTGGGCTTCGTTGCCCTGGAGGAGCACGACCTCTGCCTTCGATAGCAGTCCCAGCAGCTGTCGCAGGACCTCGGCACCAGCTTGGAGCTCGGCCGCGTTCGGTGAGCGGTTGATGTACCAGGGATAGGCGTTCCAGGGAGTGACGTCACGCGGCACTATCCCGGCCTCCTCGAAGATCTGGGCCTGGAGCTCCGCCGTCGGGTCATCATTTTCCACACACAGGAATCCCGAGCCGCCACCTTCCTGCGTCTTGGGGCCTGGGTCCCGAAGAATGGACAAGACGCGAGCCTCCACTCCCCCATGCCAGGGTGCGACATGTGGCATCCAGCCACGCCCGTCCTGCTCGCGCAAGGCGTCGACCATCTCGTTGACCGGACGGACATGGAGGTCATAACGCCCCTGTTCCTGCTCAACTCGGAACGCCTCTTCACGCATCCGTCTTGCCATGCTTCCTCCAACACCGCTCGGCACCATCGCAGGACCCTAACGGGCATGTCCGACAGCGCTCGATCGGAACTGCCCCACGGGCACGGGCGACAAGTGGCGAATGATGCGATGGCGGTTGCGGGCAAGCCTGCCGATGGCACCCTGAGCATCACAGATAGCTACACACCATGACCGTAGCTATACGAGAACACGGCATGCGCACCAAGGCGGCGACCCACGAGCTGATCGCCGCTCGTCCGGGTCTGTCCAACGAACGGCTCTGTCTCACATTCGGTGGTGACGGAGAGTTGCGAGGGTCGTTGATCTTCATGTGATGGATGTCAACGAGCTTGTGCAGATGGTGTTTTCGG
>NZ_JBHYMQ010000052.1:0-14039 GCF_042742985.1 Streptomyces sp. NPDC058864
AAGCCCGTCAGGTCGCCGACGCCTGGCACCTGTGGGACAACCTGGCCCATACGGTCGAACGCACCGTGATCACCCATCGCTCCTGTCTGACACCGTCGCAGCCCCCGCAATCCGAGCCCACGCCCATAAAGGAACCTCCCGACCCCGCTCTCAACCCCGACACCGGCACCGAGAAATGGCTGGTCACCCGCACCAGAGAGCGATACCGGGCCGTCCAGGACCTGCTTGCCCAGGGATGGACGATCAGCGCCATCGGACGCGAACTCGGACTGGCCCGTCACACCGCCCGCCGCTACGCACGCTGTGAGAACCCCGAAGCCCTCGCCGACCGGGCCATCCGCACCACCCGGCTGGACGCCTGGCGGCCCTACCTGATCAGCCGCTGGAACCAGGGATGCACCAACGCCTCCGCCCTCTTCCGTGAGATTCAGGCCCAGGGCTGCCCAGGACGCACACCGCAAGCCGTGCGCCGCCTCCTGCGTCCCTTGCGTGATACCGCGAAGGCGGCACCTGCACCGCCGCCAAAACCGCAGGACCTCACCCGCTGGATCACCCGCCACCCCGGGCGCTTACGAGCTGAGGAAGAACAACAACTCGAAGACGTCCTGTCCCGATGCGCCGAACTGGCCGCACTGCGCGGCCACGTGCATGCCTTCGCTCGCATGATCTGCGACCGAACCGGCACCGACCTGGCCGCCTGGATCCGCGCCGTCCATGCCGACGACCTGCCGCAGCTGCACTCTTTTGCCGACGGACTCGAACGCGACTGGGACGCTGTCCTGGCCGGCCTCACCCTGCCGTGGAGCAGCGGCCCCGTCGAAGGCCACGTGAACCGGATCAAGATGCTCAAACGACAGATGTACGGACGTGCAAGCCTCCCGCTTCTCCGTAAACGAGTCCTCCTTGCATGACGCCGCGTCATCGCTTCACGAAAATCTTGACTGAGCCCATCGAGAATCCGGCTTCGTCTTCGAAGACGAGCCAGGCCCCGAGCGCCGCCGCGGTGCTTCCGCCTGCGGCCACGTCTCCTTGATCCACCCGGTCACCCGGTCCTCGTCGCGTTCCACTGCTCGCCGGGCCGGAACCTGATGGCTCCAGCCATGGCGACGCAGCATCAGGGCGATGCCCGACAGGGTGAGGCTCTTGTGGAACCGGCGGCCGATCAGCGTCTTGATCCGTGACAGCGTCCAGGTCTGGTCCGGCCAGCCGTGCGCGACCGGACCCTTGGCCAATTCCTCCTCGAGCACCGCGAACAGCCTGTCGCTCACCTTCGGCAGCGACACCGGACCGGACGACCGCAGCCCTGCGATGCCGGCATCCTGCCAGGCCCGGCGCCATCGCTGCACCGAGCGCACACTCACCCGTAAGTCCTTGGCGACCTCCGCGTTGGAGGCGCCAGCGGCAAACCGCTCGGCAGCTTCCATCCGGATCCGCTCACGAAACGCCTGCCGTTCAGGCGTCAGCCCACCACCCTGCGGATACCTCACACAACCGGCATACCGCGACGATCAAGCTCCGTCAGCCCCCAACGACATCACCGCTCGAAAGTCAGTAACCGACACCTTTGAGAGTGTGCGCACCGCAGTCGGGCGGTCAGCCTTCGCCTGGTTCGGGTTATTCCTGGGGCCGCCCGCGGGATTCTGTGTGTGTCACGCGCGTGGAGTAACGCGCAGCAGGCATGTTTCTTGAGTCCTTCCCCTCCGTAGCCGTCGTGTCCAGTACCTCACAGTGGCTTTGAGGTCGGCTGGGATCACTGCTCTTCCTAGAAATATCAGTGACGATGACGGGTAGCAGATCATCAATGGCCTCAATTTGATCACCTAGGGGTGAACGAGATGCCTGCAGGATCGAGCCGCAAACGCGAACGACAGTACGAGCACATCAAGGACAGCGCCAAACAACGCGGGGAGAGCGAGAAGCGGGCCGAGGAGATCGCCGCGCGCACTGTCAACAAAGAGCGGGCTCGCGCTGGCGAGTCCAAGACCGCCAGCCGTAGTTCCACCGAGGATATGTCCTCTGGGCGCCGCGGCGGCCAGCGGTCCGGAAAGGGTTCGCAAGGCCCCACCCGGGACCAGCTCTACGCGGAGGCCAAGCGTCGCAACGTCGACGGCCGCTCCCATATGAACAAGGCGGAACTGCAGCGCGCGCTCGGGAAGTAGCTCAGACCAGCTGGTCCGTGTGGGTCAGAGATTCGAGCACAGCGTTCAGTCACGGCCATGCGGCCGTGGCGCCGCCGACCACTGGAGGGCATCGTGCTCATCCTGGGAATCATCCTACTGATCATCGGCTTCCTCACCGGGATCTCGATCCTGTGGACCATCGGGATCATCCTGGTGATCATCGGGCTCGTCCTCTGGGTGCTGGGCGCCGTGGGGCACAGCGTGGGCGGACGAAAGCACTACTGGTAGGCGGCGCCGTCCCGACCGTCAGCCGTTTCCGGAAGCCGCCGCGGCGGCCGCGGCTCTCCGCGCTGTCGCACCGGCCCTGAAGATCGGCCCTGAGGCGTCGATCATCTGGTTATCGCCGTGCTGATCAACAGCTTCTGCCGGTGCACGCCGTGCAGCCGGATCTCGAAGGGTGCAAGCTGGAGGAAGTGAGGGAGTAATCCGGAGGCCATTGCCTCTCTTGGCCTTCAACTCAATGAGCTGGTTTCCGTCCCTGGTGGTGTGGCGGTGCCAGCTCATTGTCAGCAGCGCGACATCAACTTGGCCCTCCAGTCGTCCGCCGTGCCGACGCGCTGCAGCAGGAGCAAAGCGATATCGCCGCTGCGCGGACCGCAGGCGGATGCATGGCGGTGAGCCTGTCGGCCAGGGCCATCCAGCCATCGGCCCGCGAAGGGCCACCTCGGCCGGAAGGAACCGGCTGAGGCGACCCACGCTCGTGACCAGAGAAACGCTCAGACAGCCCCACTTTCCGCGGGAGCGGGGAACCGGTCCCATACGCGGTGGGCGCCCAGCAGCGCGGTGACCTCGCGCAGCACCCCTTCGCCGGCGGAGCCGGTGACGACGCCGAGCGCATTGTCGGGGACGCCGGCTGCCCGCAACGCCGGAGCCGCGTCGTCCCAGCCTCCGATCGGCTTCGCATGCCGGTAGGCCTCCTGCAGCATCAGCACGATGCGGGGGTCGACCGGCGCCGGGGCCAGGGCGGGGGCACCCGCCTTGGCGTCGCGGCCGCCTTGCGCGTCGGCGGCCGGGCCGGGGGCCCCGGCCAGGAGCAGGGCGTCGAACTCCACCGAACGCGCGGTGGCGAAACTGCGCTGCACGGTGATCGGATCGACGCCCTCGGCCATGAGCGTGCCGCCCGTGGGTGCGACGATCAGCGGGACCATGCCGCCCGCCAGCACGGAGCGGCGGACGGTGTCCACGGCGCCCAGGTCGCCGGTGCCGTCCGTGACGATGGCGATGACCCGCCCGGCGGTCGGCCAGGTGCGGCCGACCTGCGACAGCGCCGGACTGGGCTGTACGTCGGCGAGCGGCTCCGAAGCCTCCGGGGCGGGCAGGCCCAGACCCTGCGCGACCTGCCGGCACAGGTAGGGATCGATGTTCGCCAGGACCATCAGGGTGCGTTTCTTGATGGCCTGTTCGTAGCACTTGCCGAGCTCGAAGGTGTAGGCGGCGACGATGTGCTCCCGTTCGGCCGGGCTCATGCTCCGCCAGAACAAGCGGGGCTGGCTGAAGTGGTCGTCGAACGAGGCCGAGGCTTCGCGCACCTTTGCGCCGGCCGCGATCGGGGTGGGGTGCTCGATGTAGGCATGGTCCTCGGCGCCGGCGAAGAACGGGCAGCCCCCGTCGAGTGAGTTGGGCTTGTACGGGGCGACACCGGTGTGCACCGCGTCCTGGTGGAAGCCGTCGCGCAGCATGTCGTTGACCGGGGCGTGGGGCCGGTTGATCGGGATCTGCGGGAAGTTGGGGCCGCCCAGGCGGGTGATCTGGGTGTCGAGGTAGGAGAACAGGCGTCCGGCCAGCAGGGCGTCGTCGGTGATGTCGATGCCGGGCACCAGGTGGCCGACGTGGAAGGCGACCTGTTCTGTCTCGGCGAAGAAGTTGGTGGGGTTGGCGTTGAGGGTGAGCAGCCCGACGGGCTGCACCGGTGCCAGTTCTTCCGGGACGATCTTCGTCGGGTCCAGCAGGTCGATCCCCTGGAAGGTCTGTTCCGGGGTGTCGGGGAAGGTCTGGATGCCCAGCTCCCACTGCGGATGGGCGCCCGCCTCGATGGCGTCGGCCAGGTCGCGGCGGTGGAAGTCGGGGTCCATGCCGCTGATCATCTGCGCCTCCTCCCACACCAGGGAGTGCACGCCTGCCTTGGGCTTCCAGTGGAACTTCACCAGGGTGGTGGCGCCGGTGGTGCTGACCAGGCGGAAGGTGTGGACGCCGAATCCCTCCATGGTGCGGAAGGATCGCGGGATGCCGCGGTCGGACATGTTCCACAGGGTGTGGTGGGTGGCCTCGGTGTGCAGGGAGACGAAGTCCCAGAAGGTGTCGTGGGCGCTCTGCGCCTGCGGGATCTCCCGGTCCGGGTGGGGTTTGCCGGCGTGGATGATGTCCGGGAACTTGATCGCGTCCTGGATGAAGAACACCGGGATGTTGTTGCCGACCAGGTCGAAGACGCCCTCGGACGTGTAGAACTTGGTGGCGAACCCGCGGGTGTCGCGCACGGTGTCGGCGGAGCCGCGCGAGCCCAGGACGGTGGAGAACCGCACGAAGACCGGCGTGTCGACGCCCTTGGCGAGGAAGGCCGCCTTGCAGACCTCGGCGGCCGTGCCGTAGCCGCGGAAGACGCCGTGCGCGGCGGCGCCCCGGGCGTGCACCACGCGCTCCGGGATCCGCTCGTGGTCGAAGTGCATGACCTTTTCGCGCAGGTGGTGGTCCTGCAGCAGCACCGGACCACGCGGCCCGGCCTTGAGCGAATGGTCAGTGTCGGGCAGGCGCGCGCCCTGTGCGGTGGTGAGGAACGCCCCGTCCTGGGCCCGCACGGTCTTGGACGGGCCGTCCGGGCGCCCCGTCGCACTGAGCGGGGTGGGAACGCCTTGGTCGGGCTTGGCGGGCAGCGGCGCGCGCGGCTCGACCGGTTCCTCCACTGTCGGGGGCATGCTCGTCGGCACCCCGGGGATCTCCGCCCGCCCCGCGGGAGTGAGCTCGGCGCCCACCTCCATGACCTTGTCCACGATCTTCTTCACCGGGCCCGGCTCGTTGGCCATGGCGAACTCCTGCTCGTCCTCGGAAACCCTGTCGCCTCCGGGTAACCGCTGCCGCCCGCGGGCAAACGGTGCCGGGTGGGATGTCCGCCGTTCGCGGCGGATGTCACCCCCGGGTGCCAGGTGGCATGACGCCCCTCAGGGAGGGCAGGTGGGATCCGTAGGCATCCCGCCTGGCCGGAGGCCACCCGGAGAAAGCCCGGATCGCCATGCAGCACGCCTTCAACGAACGCCGATTCGTCCACCGCGGGGCACAGCTGGCTCTGGAGGTGTCCGGCGAGGGCGAGGGGCCCTTCGCCGTGTACGCGCACGGCGGTTTCGTCAGCCGCGCGGTGGAGGACCGCATGGGCCTGTTCGACTGGCGTCCGGTCCTGGACGCCGGGCGCCGCCTGGTCCGCTACGATGCGCGCGGCCACGGCCGCTCCACAGGGGGTGCCGTCGACGGCGACTACACCTACGCCTCCCTTGCGGGCGATCTCCTCGCTCTGCTCGATCACCTGGGCCCGGTCGAACCGGTCGCAGCCATGGGCGCTTCCATGGGGTGCGGAACCGTGCTGCACGCCGCCACCCGCGCATCGGACCGCTTTTCCCGGCTGGTGCTCCTCCTCCCACCCACAGCGTGGGACACCCGGACGGCCTACGCGCGGAACAACCTCCGCTCCGCCGAGAGGATCGCGCACGAGGGAGCGGAGGCATGGGCTGCCGAAAGGCGCAGGCGGAAGGGTCCCGCGGTCGTGGCCGATGTACCCGCCTTCCCGCCGACCCCGGTGGATGCGGTGCTGCCCTCCGTACTCCGCGGCCTGGCGCAGACCGACCTTCCTGCACCCGGAGCCATTGCGTCCCTGCTCCAGCCCGTACTCATCCTGACCTGGGCGGACGACCCGGGCCATCCCCTGTCGACAGCGGAAACCTTGCACCACCTCCTGCCCCACTCCGAGCTGCACGTGTCGCGGACCCGCAAGGACGTCCGCACATGGGGCCAGCGGATCGCCACGTACCTGACCGCTGGCCCCGCATGATCGGGAGCGGATGCAGTGACGAGCTGCCTCGGCTGTGATGGAGGAGACATGTCGTCGCAGATCGGCGGAACGTGATGGGTGTCAGGGGAAGCGATCCGGTCATGGACACGCTGCTGGACGCGCTACATCGCACGGAACCGGGGCGGCTGGCGCACCTCATCCAGGAGCACTACGCGGACCTGGGGCTCGACGAGGCGACCATCTACGTGGCCGACCTGCAGCAGAACGTGCTCGAGGCGCTGACCGACGAAAGCGGCGGCAGGCCGCCTCGGCACCTGCCCATCGACGCCAGCCTGGCCGGCGCGGCGTACCGGTCCGAATCTCTGCGCATTCAGCCGGGCGAGCAAGACAGCGTGGTGCTGTTCGTGCCGATCATCGACGGCGTCGAACGGCTTGGGGTGCTGCGCGTGGAGACGGGCGTGCTGAACGCCGCCACCGTCCGGCGCTGCCAGTCAGTGGCCGCCTTGATGGCGATGGCGCTGGTGACCAAAGGCACCTACAGCGACCGACTGGCCCGTACCCAGCGTGCCGCCCCCATGGGGGTTGCCGCGGAAATGGTGTGGGCGTTCCTGCCACCCCGCACCATCGGCACGGCCCTGGTCACCTCCAGTGCTGTCGTGGAGCCGGCCTACGAGGTCGGCGGCGACGCCTTCGACCACTCGGTGGGCGAGAGCATCCTGCATGCCGCAGTCGTGGACGCCATGGGTCACGACCTGGCCGCCGGATTGACCTCGTCCGTGACCCTGGCCGTCTGCCGCAACGCCCGCCGCTCCGGTGCCGACCTGCCCGAGATCGTGGACACCATCGACGAGCACCTCCAGCGGCTCTTCCCCGAACGCTACGCCACCGGCATCTTCGTCCAACTGCAGATGACCACCGGCCGTCTGCGATGGGTGAACTGCGGGCACCCGCCCCCGTACCTGCTGCGCGAGCACGCCCTGGTGCCAGGGGCGTTCCACCGGGAGGCCGACCTGCCGCTGGGCTCGGGCTTCGGCACAGCCCAGGAACGACGGGTGCATGAGGCGCGACTGGAGCCGGGCGACCGGGTCCTGCTGTACACCGACGGCGTCACGGAGGCCCGGCTGACCGGGAACGCGTTCGGCGAGGAACGCTTCATCGACTACATCAACCGCACGGCTGCGGCGGGCGAGCCCGCCCCTGAAGTGCTCAGGCGTCTGGTCCACGCCATCCTCAACTCGCAGAAAGGTCGCCTGGGCGACGACGCAACCATCCTCCTGTTTGAGTGGCACCCCCTTCGTGAGGCCCAGCGACGCTGACCGGGATCAGGTGGGCGGTCTGGCCCGAGACCGGCCCCCAGATCGGCGGAGAGGCTCTGCAAGGCGCCCAGTGGCTCGGCCTTGCGGCGCGGCCGGCGGAGCCGACGGCCCTGAACGGGGTTCCTAGCTGCGTGCCTCGATGAGCTTCCCTGCGAGTTCCGTCACGTTCTCCGCTACCCAGTCCGGCGGTGTCATGACGCCGGGGTAGTGTGCGCGTCCCCTTCGCAGCCACGCTCCCGCTAGGCCGGCGCGTCGCGCGCCGTCGATGTCCCAGGGATGCACGGCCACGAGCATCGCCTCCGCGGGCCGCACGCCTGCCCTGTCCGTGGCGTGGAGGTAAGCGTCCCGAGAGGGCTTCCAGCAGCGCGGCTCCGAGACGTCGAGCAGGGCGTCGAAATGCTTCAGCAGGCCGGCGCTGTCGAGCAGCCGCTGCGTCGTGGCCTGGGAGCCGTTGGTCATCGTCAGTAGTCGGTAGCCGGCGGCGTGCAGCATCTGGACGCCCTCGGGCACATCCGGGTGCAGGTCGAGCGCGGCGAATCCTTCGACCACGTGGTGGGCGGCGGCCTTCGTGTCACCGGTCCAGTCGCTCAACCCGGTGAGCAGGACACGCGCGTTTTCCGTGGCGACCTCGGAGAAGTCCGCGTATCCACCGGCGGCTGTCAGTGCGAAACCGTCGCGCAGGATCCCGGCGAACCAGAGGGGTAGCAGGTCGGCGGACGCGCCGACCTCTGCGAAACGGTCGCCCAGGGGTGTCATGTCGCTGAGCGTTTCATTCACGTCGAAGACGATCACGCTGATGGGGTTCACGGCCACGATGACGACTCCTGAGCGGCGGCTGCTTCGCTGTCTTTCCATCGTGCGACACCGTCGGCGCGCGCGCGGCCTCCGTGCGTGGCCGCCTGGGTGCGGATTGTTCAGCCTGGCATTTCCGGGCAGCACGTATATGAGGTGATAAAGATGGATGAACGTGGGCGTAATGGATCTTCCGCCGTCATGGACGCGGTGGCGCATCCCCTCGACACGATGAAGTCCACGGCGCAGCGCCTGCCGGGGGCGGACACGGTCAAGGGGGCCGTCGACAACGTACTGGACACGGTAGGGGTGGTGTCGCCGAGGACGCGGCGAGTGGCCGCTTACACCGGGGCCGGGCTCTTGGGCGTTGCCGGGGTCGTCGAGTGGCCGGTCGCGGCCGCCGGTGCGGCCGCGGTGTGGCTGACGCAGCAGCGGCCGGGCGCGAAGCGGGCCCAGGCGCCGGTGCAGGACCAGGCCCAGGCGCAGGCCGCGCAGGGTGCGCCGGAAATGCAGGACGCGATGATGCCGCCGGAGACGCGGATTCCGTCCGAATCCCACGCGCAGGGGCACATGTCAGCGGCGGAGACGCGCGAGTCCCCCATGGCCGAGAAGGGGCCGGCAGCGATGACCGATCCCTATGAGCTGCCGACTCCCGAGGGCGGGCCGAGCAAGGTCAAGGTCAAGGCGAAGGAAGGCAAGAAGGCGAAGGCCTCCGACACATGAGGCCGCTGGACGGGCTTGGGCTGCTGATCGGGCTACCCGCCGCGGGCCTGCGGCTCGCGGCGAGCGCGCCCACAGGCGTCGCGCGTCACGTGGTCCCGCTCGCGGATGCCGGGGTGCGCGCGGCAGTGCGCAGCGCCGTGGCCGCCTCACGCGGGGCAGTGCGGCTGGGACGGGCCACCCAGCAGGCGGTCACCGCAGGCTCTTGCTGGGTTGGCGACCGCCGCCTGCACATTCCTCTGCGGGCACGCCCCGGCGTGGCCTTGGACCGCCGCGAGGTGGAGGCGGCGGCGAAGAAGGTCGCCCGGTCGCTGGCCGAACACCCCGAGGTGCTGGCGGCGTACTGGGACGGCGGCCTCGAATCGCTGGTGGTGCAACTGGCGCAGGACGCGGTGGCCGACACCGTGGCGGGCCGGGCGGTGGAACTGGCCGACGCCCACCAACTGGAGCAACCCGCGGAACCGGTACTGGACCACAACCATCCCGGCCAGGCCCCTGGGGCTCGCGTCCATGCCGCCGCCCTGGGCTGCGATGTGGCCGGGATCGCCACTGCGACAGCCGCACGGGTACTGCGCCTGCCCAGCTCCCCGCGCATGGTGACCGCGGCCGTGACGGCGCTGCGCGAGGACTCCCGACCGCGGACCTGGCTCCAGCGCAGGCTGGGAACACCGGCCACCGACGTGGTCCTCTCCGCCGCTTACGCCGCCGCCCACGGCTTCGGGCAGTCCCCGACGGCTCTCATGCTGGACGCGGCCCTGCGCGCCGGTCAGCTCATCGAATCCGTCGCGCGTTCCGCGTTGTTCGACGAGGTCCACGACCAGCTGTGCGCGCCCGAGCGAGAGAGCCTGCCCGCGCCCCGGGTGCGGCGGCCCGGCCTCCACGTGCTGCCCGCGCAGCAGTACGCGGACCAGGCCGTCACCGGAGGGCTTCTGGGTGCGGCTGCGACGCTGGCCTTCACCCGCAACGGCGCCGAGGCCGCAGAGGCGGTGCTCGCCGCCTCGCCTCGGGCCGCCCGCTACGGGCCCGTCGCGTTCACCGCCGCCCTGGGCACCGGCCTGGCCCGTCGCAAGGTGCTCGTACGGGACCTGGAACGGATCCGGCAGCTGGAGCTGGTCGACACGATCGTGCTGCACCACTCCGTGATCAGTGGACGCAAACGCACCCTCCTGGAGGTCACCCCCCGGGGCGACGACTGGGACCACGACCGGCTGTCGCATGCCGCCGCGGCCACGCTCCGGGACCAGGACGAGCAGCCGGCGGACGGTGAATCCGGCTCCGACCGCGAGGTGCGTCTGCGACCTGCTCCCGGCACCGCCCCCGGCACCCGCACCGGGCAGATGACCGTTCTCGACCAGGACAACCGTGAGGTGGGCACCGTCTTCGTCGGCCGGGAAGTCGACCCGCTGGCGGAGGCGGTGCTGGACGTGGCCCGCCGGGCCGGCCTGCACGTGGTCGTGGCCGACGACGGGACCCTCGGCGAGTTCGGCGCTCTCGCCGACCAACTCACCTCTGAGGACGTCACCTTGGCGGAGCTTGTCCGCCAACTCCGGCAGTCCCGGCGTATCGTGCTCACGGTGGCCCGGGTGGCCCCCGGTACCGGACCCGACGACGACGTGCCCACGGGACTGCTCGGCAGCGACGTGGCCGTGACCGTCGTCGATGCGAGCAGCGCCGTGCTGTGGGCCGCGGACGCGCTCGTCCTGGACGACCTGGCTGGCGTGTGGCGGCTGCTGGCCGCCGTGCCGGGCGCCCACGCCGCCGCCCGGCACGCGAAGATCCTGGCCGAGGCCGGAGCGGCGCTTTCGGAACTTATGGTGCTCACCCGCGGCTCGCGGGGACGGCGCGCCGCCTGGCGCGTGGGGCTGCGACTGAGCCCGGTCAACGCCGCCGCGGCGGCCGCCCTCGTCGACGGCTGGCGCGGCGCCCGGCACGTACTGCGCCACGACGTCCCGCGGCCCCGGCCGCGCGTGCCCTGGCACGCTCTGGAACCCCAGGAGGTCATCGACCGGCTGCGGGAGACGCAACGGTCGCTGCGCCAGGAGACGACCCGTGCCCGGTCGGCGGCCGGGCGCCTCGGCCAGGCGGTGGCCGCGTCACCCGTAGCCGCGCCCCTGCGCCTGACGGGCCGTCTGGCCGGCGCGGTCCGCGCCGAGCTGGACGACCCCCTCACCCCCGTACTCGCCGTCGGGGCCACCGCTTCCGCTCTGCTGGGCTCGGCCGTCGACGCCCTGCTGGTCACCGGCGCCATGGGCGTCAACGCTCTCGTCGGCGGCATCCAGCGCCTCCGCGCCGAACAAGCCCTGGCCTCATTGGCAGTGAGCCAGCGTCAGCAAGCTCGCCGGGTGGTCGACCCGGACACTGGCGACACGCGCACCGTCGAGGCCGGACGGCTCACCCCCGGGGAGATCATCGACCTCCAGACCGGCGACGTGATCCCCGCCGACGCGCGGCTGCTCGAAGCCGAGGACCTCGAGGTCGACGAATCCTCCCTGACAGGGGAGTCCCTGCCCACCCTCAAACAAGTGGAGGCCACCCCCCGGGTACCAGTGACCGACCGCGACTGCATGGTCTTCCAGGGCGCCACCGTGGTGGCGGGCCATGGCCGTGCCGTGGTGGTCGACACCGGAGACGACACCGAGGCAGGCCGCGCCGCCCACCTGGCCGCACGGATGCCGCCCGCCCCCGGAGTCCAGGCCCGCCTGCGTGAACTGACCTCCACCGTGCTGCCCCTCACCCTGGCAGGCGGAGCCGCGGTGACCGGAGTGTCGCTGCTGCGCGGCACCCCCGTCCGGCAAGCCGTCGCCGGAGGGCTGGCCGTCGCCGTCGCAGCCGTGCCCGAAGGGCTGCCGCTCACCGCCACCGTCGCCCAACTGGCCGCCGCCCGCAGGCTCACCGAGCACGGAGTGCTGGTGCGCACCCCGCGCACCCTGGAGGCGCTCGGGCGGATGAACACCATGTGCTTCGACAAGACCGGCACCCTCACCGAGAACCGGCTCCGAGTGGTCCGCACCGCCGACCCCGACGGGCGCGACCACGGCAACGACTCCCCGGACGGCCACGCGATCCTGCGGCAGGCAGCCCGGACCTGCCCTCTGGTCGGAGACGACCACGGCGTACACGCCCACGCCACCGACGGCGCGGTCCTCGAGGCTGCGGGCGACGACCCGGAGTGGACCCCCGGCGACACCCAGCCCTTCCAGGCCTCGCGCGGCTATGCCTCGGCCACCGGTCACGACGCGGAGGACACCCCGCTGCTCGTGGTCAAGGGCGCCCCCGAAGTGGTGCTGCCCCTCTGCCCCGACGCCGACGACACGATGGAGACGGCCCGGAGGCTGGCATCGGAGGGCCTGCGCGTCCTGGCTGTCGCGGAACACCGACTGCAGCCGGACCAGTTCGAGGGCGCGCTGGAAAGTCCCCTAGAAGAGCATGAGTTGCGGCTCACCGGCTTCATAGCCCTGGCGGACACGCCCCGTTCCGACGCGTCAGCGCTGATCTCCGGCCTCCGGCAGGCCGGCGTACGACCGGTGATGCTCACCGGTGACCACCCCGAGACCGCCAAGGCCGTGGCCGTCGCACTGGGCTGGCCCGAGGACGTCTCCGTCGTCACCGGGGACGAGCTGGCCGCCCGTGACCGCACCGGACGGGCGGAGCTCGTCCGCGACTGCGGCGTCGTCGCCCGCGTCGCCCCCGAGCAGAAGCTCCAGGTCATCGAGGCCCTCAGGGAATCCGAACGCGTCGTGGGCATGGTCGGCGACGGTTCCAACGACGCGGCCGCCATCAGGGCCGCCGACGTCGGCGTCGGCATCGCCGTCCGTGGCTCCGCGGCCGCGCGCAACGCCGCCGACCTGGTCATCGTCAACGACGAACTCTCCGCGCTGATCGAGGCGGTCGCCGAGGGTCGCGCCCTGTGGCACAGCGTCGCCGACGCGCTGACCGTCCTGATCGGCGGCAACGCCGGCGAGATCGGATTCTCCCTGTTCGGGACCCTGGTCTCCGGCGCGTCCCCGCTGTCCACCCGGCAACTGCTGCTGGTCAACCTGCTCACGGACATGTTCCCGGCCATGGCGGTCGCCGTGACCCCGCAAGGCGCTGTGGCCACCAGCGCCGACGCGGAACAGGGCGCGGCACGGACCGGCACCGCACCGTTGGGGCTGGGAACCCTGGGCGCGCCCCTGGCCCGGGAGATCCGTCATCGTGGCATCCTCACCGCGCTCGGCGCCGCGGCCGCCTGGCTGGTCGGCACCGTCACCCCCGGCAGCGCCCGGCGCACCAGCACCATGGCGCTGTGCGGGGTAGTCGGCGCCCAGCTGACGCAGACCGTGACCGGTCGCCGTCACAGCCCCCTGGTGTGGCTCACGGTTCTCGGTTCCGCCGCCGCGCTCATCGCGGTCATCCAGACCCCTGGCGTGAGCCAGTTCTTCGGCTGTACCCCGCTCGGTCCCGTCGCCTGGGCCGGGGTGACAGCAGCCGTAGCCCTCGCCGCCCTTGCAGCGCGCTCACCGTCCGACGGCTGAGGGTCTGTTACGCGGCCGCCTGCGCCGACCGGTTCGCCGCCAGGGCGAGGGCGGCCAGGCGGCGGCGAGCAAGGTGCCCTTCCCGAAAGCGGCAGCTCGCCACCTCGACCGGTACATTCGGAGTATTCCAACGAGGTGGGCGGCGCCAAGGGGTCCTCGCCCGAAACCGCGCAGGATGTCCGCGGCCGCCGGACGGGGGGATGCCTCCTGTGCGCCCGGGTAGCCGCGAGCCATGGATACTCCTGATCGAGATCGAGCACCCGACCGGAACAGGGACGAGAAGCCTGAGGTCACACTTCTCCGGAGAACCTGATCCCTGGGGCAGCCCTTTTCCTCGTGGCTACCGCAAGAGCCTGCAGGCCGCCACCGGACGCATCGCAGCAGCGGCATGCCGTCTGTGGGGCGCCCCGACCGAAAAACCCGCGGGGGGGGCCCCACCCTGGGCGGCCGCGGCCGGGCGATCGGCCGGGGGGGGCGCAGTAGCGGGGCCCGGGCCCCCCCCCCGGGCCCGGGGCCCGGCGCG
>NZ_JBHYMQ010000052.1:14049-20054 GCF_042742985.1 Streptomyces sp. NPDC058864
CGGCCGCGGCGGCCCCCCTTCGCCCCGGGCCAACCTCAACCCCCCCCCCCCCCCCCCCGGCCCCCCCGCCGCAGGCTCCTGCCGGTGGGCGCCCCCCCCCCTCAACCACCGCGTGGGCCCCCCCCACAGCATGGCCGGCCGCGTCAGGACTTGCCGCGGCCGGTGACGAAGTCGCGGGCCCGGTCCACCAGCCCGGTACCCGGTGCCAGGAGCTTGTTGGCGGGCGGGGTGTCCGGGGCGCTGGGGTGCGGCCGGGTCGGGGCGACCTTCTTGGCGCTGCGCACCTTGTCCCCGAGCTCATTGAGCTGCTCGGGAGTGCAGGCCTGCGCCAGGCTCGGGAAGAGCTGCCGCTCCTCCTCCTGGACGTGCGCGGTGACGTCGGTGACGAGCTTGCCCACCAGCTGGTCGAAGCGGGCGTCGTCGATGTCGACGTCCTCCAGGTCCTTCAGGACCTGCTCCACCTCGGCGTGCTCCTCGATCTCCTTGTCGGCGAGGGCGTCGCCTCCGGGGAGGTGCTCCCGGACGGCCGGGTAGAGGTACATCTCCTCGGCCACCGAGTGCCGCACCAGCTCGATGGTGACCTCGTCGAGCACGTTCCGGCGTTCCTTGTCACCCGGGGGCAGGGCCCGCAGACGGGCGAAGTACTCCTCCACCTCGCGGTGGTCGGCCGTGAGCTCTGCGATGACGTTTCCGCCGTGTCCCATCACGTGACTCCCTTCCGTTTCGGCATGCCGTGGTTGTCCTCTCGGTGGGCGGCTTCCCTCTCGCACGCGGGGCACGCCACTCTCGTCAGCCATCCGGACAACGGTGCGCGGCCCAGGCGGCGTCAGCGACGCCCGGCTCCAGGAGGACGTCGACGGCGGTGCAGGCCAGCGCCTCCGCGGCGGCAATCATGACCTCGCGGCCCCGGGAAGCGGCTGCGGCCTCGGCGAACCGCGGGGTGTGGTCAGAACCGCCGGGACCGTCGATCGCCACGAACGGATGGATGGTCGGCAAGCGGTTACTGACCGCGCCGACGTCCGAGGAGCCCAGGTAGACGCCCGGCACCGGCTCGCCCACCTGCAGGCCGGCCCGGGCCAAGTGGGCGGCGAACCGTGAGGACAGGACGGCGCTGTTGCGGAAGTGGTCGTACCCGGCGTCGACGAGGGAGACCTCGGCCCGGGTGCCGGTGGCCCGCGCCACGCCCTGCGCGCACTCTGTCAGGCTTTCTGCCAGCTCGTTTCGAGCGGTCGTGGTAGCCCCGCGCAGCCCGAACAGTCCCTCTGCGTAGTCGGGGACAACGTTCGTGGCCCGGCCGCCTTCAGTGACGATGCCCTGCACGTGCGAGCCGGGCGGCAGGCGCCTGCTGAGCACCGGCAGGGTGTTGAAGAACTGAATCAGCGCGGCTAGCGCGTCGACGCCCTGTGTCGGGTTGCCAGTGGGATGGGCCGCCCGGCCGTGAAAGGCGACCCGGACCTGGGCCGAGGCCGTCAGCGGCGCCCACGACCAGCTGTACACGCCGGGGTGGAACATCAGGGCCGCGTCCACCCCGTCAAAGACACCCGCCTCTGCTATGACGACCTTTCCGCCACCCCGCTCCTCCGCCGGCGTCCCCACCACGAGCAGCGATCCCGGGATCGCATGCAGGGCCCCGTGAATTGCCAGCCCTGCACCGAGCCCCGCTGCGGCGATGAGGTTGTGGCCGCACGCGTGCCCGAGGCCGGGCAGGGCGTCGTACTCGAGTAGCAGGGCCACCCGCGGGGCGCCGCCGTCACCTGCGGCCGCTAGGAAAGCCGTCGGCAGTCCGGCCACCCCGCGCTGGACGGAGAAGCCCTCCCGTTCCAGGTGGCTGGCCAGCAGCTGGGCCGCCCTGTGTTCCTCGAACGCTAGCTCCGGGTTCTGGTAGAGCGTCGAGGCCACCTCCCACAGCGGCCCGGCGCGGGCGGCGAGCTGTTCCGCGATGCGGGCGTACACCTGGTTGATGGGCTCGTCCATCGGTGGCCTCCCGGGCGTATACCGGACGCCTACCCGCCCTCGCGCGCGGCATCGCGCAGGCATGAGCCGCCGCTGACGGGGCACGCGCCCCGAAAGGCAGTAAATGCGTGGAAGGCACTTTTCGAGAGGGAAGCGCGATGACGAAGAAGCAGCATCCTCCGCACGGCGAGGGGCCGAGTCGCCACGAGGGCGACGACCAGCACGGCTGGGCCACGGACGTGGACGCGGAGAAGCAGCAGGACAACCCCAGCGGCCACCGTTCGTTCCACCCGGACACCTACGCACCCGGCGGGAAGAACCGCGAACCGTCACCCAAGGACATCGCGGAGTCCACGACCGGCACGCCGGCACACGACGTGTCGGGCAGCGGTGAGGAGCGGGCCGGCAAGACGGGTAAGCGGCAGATCCAGGACACCGGCAACCGCGGCCCCTCCGGGCGTCCCAGCGGCACAAAGGACACGTCCGAGTTCAGCGGGGTCGACCCGCAGGAGCCGCGGACCGGGCACCGCGGCCGCTGACCCGCGGCGCGCCCCCTGTGGCGTTTCCCCTTGGAGGGCGCGGGCAGCCGCAGATCATGGACCATTCGCACGCGCCGGTCCTGGAGGCGCTCGCCGCCTACCACGCGACCGGTCAGACACCATTCACCCCGCCCGGTCACAAACAGGGCCGCGGCACCGATCCCCGCGTCCTGGAGGCGCTGGGAGAGTCCGTCTTCCGCTGCGACATCCTGGCCACCAGCGGACTCGACGACCGCACCTCCTCGCACGGAGTCCTGGAGAAGGCACAGGAGCTCATGGCGGACGCCGTGGGAGCGGACCACACGTTCTTCTCCACCTGTGGCAGCTCGCTGTCGGTGAAGTCGGCCATGCTCTCGGTCGCGGGACCGCACGAGAAGCTCGTCGTGGGCCGGGACGCCCACAAGTCCGTCATCTCGGGGCTGATCCTCTCCGGCCAAGAGCCGGTCTGGGTGCGCCCCCAGTGGGATCCGGACCTCCACCTGGCCCACCCGCCGTCCGCCCAGTCGGTCGCAGCCGCCCTGAGGGATCATCCCGATGCCAAGGGCGCCCTGGTCACCAGCCCCACCCCGTACGGCACCTGCGCGGACCTGTGCGCGACAGCGGAAGAATGCCACTGGCACGGCAAGCCCCTCGTCGTGGACGAGGCGTGGGGAGCGCACCTGCCCTTCCACCCCTCGTTGCCGACCTGGGCGATGGACGCCGGAGCGGACGTGTGCGTCACTTCCGTGCACAAGATGGGCTCCGCCCTCGAGCAGACTTCGGTCTTCCACCTCCAAGGCGACCTGGTCGACCCCGCGGTGCTCAAGGCCCGCGAGGACCTGCTGGGGACCACCAGCCCGTCGGTGCTGCTCTACGCCGCCCTGGACGGCTGGCGCCGCCAGATGGTGGAGCAGGGTCACGCCCTCTATGAACGGGCCCTCCTCCTGGCCGACGCCCTGCGCGGCCAGATCGAGCAGCTCGACGGTTACCACGTGCACGGCCGGGACGACTTCTGCGGTCCGAACAGGGCCGCCGACATGGACCCGCTTCAGGTGATCGTCGACATCTCCGCGCTCAGGGTCACCGGATACCGGGCCGCGGACTGGCTGCGTTCCCACCACGGGGTGAACCTCCACGTCAGCGACCACCGCCGGATCAGCGCCCAGCTCACCCACGCCGACAACGACGACACGACGAAGGTCCTGGTCACCGCCCTGGCCGACCTCGTCGACCACGTGGGCGAGCTGCGTCCCGCACCGCCCGTGGACGTCCCGAGCCCGGCGGAGCTCACCCTGGAACAGGTCGTGCTGCCCCGCGACGCCTTCTTCGGCGAGACCGAGCAGATCCGGATCGCGGAGGCCGAAGGCAGGATCACCGCCGAAATGCTCACGCCCTACCCGCCCGGCATCCCTGCCGCCCTGCCCGGCGAACGTCTCAACCGGCACGTGCTGGACTACCTGCGCTCGGGGGTCGAGGCCGGGATGGTCGTCCCGGACGCCGCCGACCAGAAGGTGCGCTCCATCCGAGTTGCGATCGACAAGTGACGGAGGAACCCGCATGACGTCCAACGAGGACCCGGTCAGCCGCCATCCGCAGCCGGACTTCCCCGCGCAGGACCAGCCGCATCCGGGCTGGACGGGGCCGATGGACCCGCCCCCCGACCACGGGGAGACCTCGTATGAAGGCAGTGGCCTGGAGGGCAAGGCCGCGGTGATCACCGGTGGCGACTCCGGGATCGGCCGGGCCGTCGCGCTCGCTTTCGCCCGCGAAGGCGCGGACGTGCTCATCACGCACCTGCCCGAGGAGAGGGCGGACGCGGACACCGCCGTCGGACTCATCGAGGACGCCGGACGCAAGGGCGTCGCCCTGTCCTGCGACATCCGCGAAGAGGAGCAGTGCCGCGAGGTGATCGACCTTGCACTCGCGCAATTCGGACGGCTTGACATCCTGGTCAACAACGCCGCGTACCAGATGTCACAGCCGGACGGGATCGGGGCGATCGACACGGAGCAGTTCGACCGGGTGCTCAAGACCAACCTGTACGCGATGTTCTGGCTGTCGAAGATTGCCCTCGAGCACCTACCCGCCGGCGGCTCGATCATCAACACCAGTTCCGTGCAGGCCTACAAGCCCAGCCCCCATCTGCTGGACTACGCCATGACGAAGGCGGCGATCGTCAACTTCACGCAGGGGCTGGCACAAATGGTCGCCTCCAAGGGGATCCGCGTCAACGCGGTGGCCCCGGGACCGGTGTGGACCCCGCTCATCCCGGCGACCCTCCCGGACACCACCGAGTTCGGCAAGCAGTCCCCGCTCGGCCGACCCGCCCAGCCGGCCGAGATGGCCCCGGCCTACGTCTTCCTCGCCTCCCAGCACGCCAGTTACATCACGGCGGAAGTCGTCAACGCCACGGGCGGCACACCACTGCCCTGAAGCGCCGGCATGTGTCGCAGACGGCCGGGAAGTCGGTCAATCAACGGCCGAACACCAGCTTCGACTGAGGAGTACACCGTGTTGATGGCCCACCCCGCCGTCCTGAACGACCTGATCGACCGCTACCAGACGCTTCGCCTGCTGAACCCGAAGGCCCCCGAGGTCCGCCGACGGCTCGACGACGTCTCGTACACGCTGTGCGTGGCTACCGGCACCAGCGACATCGACGCAGCCTTGCTCGCGGCCCGCCTCCACCTGCCTGGCGCTCGCCCCCACGACGACTCCGCCGTCCCGGCCTGACGCACCAGCAAGCAGGACCCCAATCTCGTCATCAGCGGCGGCGCGGCTGGGTGTCCGCCTCCTGGCGACATACGACGCGCGTACGGGGGCCGCGGCCGACATGCTGAACCCTGCGGGCGCGGTGCTAGCTTTCCGGCTGCACCCGCGTTGGCCCCGTCGCCTGGGCAGGGGTGACCGCACCGCCATCGCGGCTCTCGCAGCCCTCGAACCCCGGCCACTCTTTTGTCCGCCGACAACGCGTCACGCCACCTGGTTCCGCCGTCGGATGCGCTTCCCAACCGGCACCGGGCACGTGGCGGCGAGAAGGGTGACGACCCATGAGGCCGCACCCACCCAGACCAGCGGAGGGGACTTGGTCAGCGTGGCCGACAGCAGCAGGGCCAGCGTGGCACCTGCAAGGAAGGTCACCAGCAGGGCGCGTGGCCACCGGGCGAAACGCGCCGCGGCCTCCCGCAAGGGGATGCGGATGCGCATCGTGCGCAGTCGCCGGTCAAGGGCGCGGTCCTCATGGCGGAGCAGTCGCTCGATCCCGTCGAGAGCCGTTCGTTCCCGGACGGTGAGCCGGCGGTCCTCCCTCATCGGTGTCTCCTGGCTGGCATGGGCCGGGCTGCTCCGGCCGTCTGTGCCCGCGTGTACCCCGTGGAGCGGCAAAGACCGGTGCCTTACGGGGATTGACCTGATAACGCCCACGACGCGCGGGGTGGGGGGGCCCGCGAACGCGCCCGGCCCCCGCCCGGGGGGGCGGGGCGGGTGTAGGGCCCCCCGGTGCAAACGCCGGGGCCCCCGCCCCGCCCGCGCCCC
>NZ_JBHYMQ010000052.1:20064-39594 GCF_042742985.1 Streptomyces sp. NPDC058864
ACCCCCCCCTCGTGGGGGGGGCCGCCCGCTAATCGGGGCCGGCACCCCGTCGTTGCTGCGAGCGAAGGTCAGGTCACCATCGGTACCAGCGGCGGCGCCCGCCTCCCTCGGCGGCCCGGAACACGAAGCCGAGCAGCCACACCACCAGGACGACCAACGCGATCCACCACAAGGCCTTGAGGGCGAACCCCGCCCCGAAGAGGATCAGGGCCAGCAGCAGGACAAGCAGCAAAGCAACCATGTCTTTTACCTCCTGACCTCGCGTGTGCCCCGCTGTCGTGCCACCATGCTCGGCGGCAGCACACGCCCCTCATCGCCTCGGGCCGTTAACTCTTTTCGGCTGTGCGCTTGGATTTGGATCACCATTCGGTTCTCTGGCCGTTCACCGCAACAGCGGCAAGCGGCCCTGACCGTTTGGCCAGTAGCTCACCAGGTCGGCGAGGATGATGGGGAGAGTCTGAAAGGGGCGACGAGGCTACGGGCGCTGCTCGCCGACTGCGCGCTGCCTACGCCGGTACGTCGCGGTCCACGCACAGGTCCAACCCCGTGACGCGGCCAGCGCCCTGGTGGAATGCTCACGAGGCGCTAATTGGAGGTCAACCGACCCTGTGCTTATCGGTGTTGGTCGAGCGCGCCGCGTGCTCGACCTTGCAACAGATGGACGGGCTGACTTCCCGTTGCAGTGAGCCAGTCCCGTTTCTACTCTCATTCCGCTTGGACGCACTGCACATACGTGTTCCTGCATTGCTGCTACATGCCTTGCTCAACCCAGCGGCCCGGGACGTAGGCGAAGGCCTCGGCGATGACGTGAGATCCGCCCCGACCAGAGATGGCAACGGCGACCGTGCCAGCAACGCCGGCCGGAGCGATGACCGGCAGTCATCGTCGGGCATCGCCGCGAAGGGCGCCTGAGCAACCGCGAATGTAACGTTCTCCGCTGTGCCCATGTTTGTGCTGACGGTGACCACGGTGCCCCCCAAGGGAGACCCGGACGAGGATGTCAGGCGGGCCACGGTGGAGGCATCGATGCGCGAAGGCGGGGAAGCCGATGTGATGCTTGACGTATTGGTGGAGTCACGGATGATCGCGGGCTCTGGCACATCGCGTCCAACGCGCGTCCATGCCGGAGGTCACGTCGCAGTCATGGAAACGGAGTGGCGTGATGCGGACAGTGGGTGTGGAGGAGGAGCTCCTGCTGCTGGACGCGGAGTCCGGGGAGCCGCGGGCGCTGTCGGCGGCGGTGCTGGCGTCGGCGCGCCGTGACCCCGACGCGACCGGTGAGGTGTTTGAGGCAGAACTGCAGCGTCAGCAGTTGGAGTTCGCGACCCGGCCGCAGGCGCGGATGGAGGATCTGGCGGCGGAGGTCGTGCGGTGGCGTGCGGAGGCGGCCCGCCACGCGGAGCAGTCCGGTGGCGCGGTCGCGGCGCTGGCGACCTCGCCGCTGCCGGTGAGCCCGTCGCTGAGCACGGGAGAGCGATACGGGTGGATGCGTGAACGCTACGGGCTGACCGCGGCCGAGCAGCTGACGTGCGGCTGTCATGTGCATGTGTCGGTGGAGTCCGACGAGGAGGGCGTGGCGGTCCTGGACCGGATCCGCGGCTGGCTGCCGGTGCTGCTGGCGCTCAGCGGGAACTCGCCGTTCTGGCAGGGCCGGGACAGCGGATACGCGAGTTACCGCAGCCGGGTGTGGGGCAGGTGGCCGTCGGCCGGGCCGGTGGAGCCGTTCGGTTCCGCGGCCGGCTATCACGACCAGGTGCGCGCGATGATCGCCACCGGGGCGCTGCGGGACGAAGGCATGGTGTACTTCGACGCCCGCCTGTCGCACGCCTACCCCACCGTCGAGGTCCGCGTCGCGGACGTGTGTCTGGACGCGTCCGGTACCGCGTTGCTGGCGACGTTGGTGCGGGCGCTGGTGGAGACCGCGGCCCGCGCGTGGCGGGCCGGTGAGCCGCCGTCCGCGCACGGCGTGGCCCTGCTGCGGCTGGCGACCTGGCGGGCGGCCCGCGAGGGCCTCGACGGCCGCCTGATCCACCCGGCGACCATGGAGCCCGCCCCGGCCGAGGCCGTGGTCCGCGCGCTGTTCGACCTCGTACGCGAGGCCCTGGAAAACAACGGCGACCTGGTCCCCGCGCAGGACGCCCTCGCCGGACTCCTCAAGACCGGCAACGGCGCCCGCGTCCAGCGCGAGCTGTTCCGCCGCACCGGAAGCCTCCGCGAGGTCGCCGCGGCCTGCGTCCGTCTCACACAAGCGTGATGGCCACTGTGGCTCTCAGACGGGGTGACCGAGGCGACCGTGGCGGGCGAGGGCACGCTGCGCCTTACTCAGCACACGGCTGGGGGAGCAGGAGCGGAGCGCGGCACGAGCGGCGTTGGCGCCCGGTGCACCGTGGACCCCGCCGCCCGGGTGAGCCCCCGCGGACGCCAGGAACAGCCCGGCGATCGCAGTTTCGGGGCGTCCTGTGCCCGGCAGGGGCCGGAAGACGAGCTGCTGGTGCATGGCCGCGGTGCCGCCGTTGATGGCACCACCGTGGAGATTGGCGTCGTACTCCTCCAAATCGGGTGGGGCGAGGATACGGCGGGCCGCGATGAGCGAGCGGAAGCCCGGAGCGTACCGCTCGACCTGGGCTTCCACCCGGTCGGCCATCAGTTCCTGGTCGGCGCGGTCCCAGATGCCGGCGATGCCCGCGCCTCCCGCGTCGCCGCGGACTCGGTGGGGGACGTGGGTGTACGCCCACGACGACTGCGTGCCGGCGGGCGAACGAGAACGGTCGGCCGTGGTCATCTGCCCGAACAGGAGGAAGGGCCGTTCGGGCACCTGCCCCATGGCGATCTGCGCGGCGAACTGCGTCAGCGCGTCGACCCCCTCGGCCAGGTGCACCGTTCCCGCTTGAGCCGCCGCGGGCGCCGACCAGGGCACCGGGCCCTCCAGGGCCCAGTCCACCTTGAAGGTCGCGAAGTCCCACTGGAAGCGGCGCACGTCCTCCAGAACCCGCGCCGGAAGGTCGTCGCGGCTCACCAGCTCGCCGTACAGGGTGGGCACGGACACGTCGGCCAGCACGGCGCGGCGCGCCGGAACCGCGTTGCCGCCGACCGTGCGCACGCCCACCGCCCGCCCGGATCGCACGACGACCGAAGTCACCCGGGTCCCGCAGCGGAGCGTGCCTCCGTGCCTGCGAAGACGGCTGACGAGGGCGGCCGTGAGCGCCCCGGCGCCGCCGACAGGCACGGGGAAACCGTACGTCTGGCCCAGCATGGCCATCAGCCACCCGAAGCCTCCGCTCCCAGCCGCCTCGGGCGCCAGGTCGGCGTGGAGCGCGCTGCCGGCCAGCAGGAGCGCACCCAGTTCGCCCCGGAACTCCTCCTCGCCCAGGCGCCGCACAGGCAGTACGAGGGTGCGGGCCATCCGCAGCCCCCCGCCAGCGCGCAGCCGGGCCGCGAGCCGCAGCCCCGCACGCAGCGGCGGGAAAGGCGTGAACAGCGCGTCGACGAGGTCGTCACCGAGGCGGTCCCAGGCCGTGCACAGCCGTAGCCATGCCGCGCCGTCGCCGTCGAATTCCGCGTCGAGCACGGCGGCCGTATCGCCGGCACTCCGGTGCAGCACCGCGCAGCGGCCGTCGAGCAGCGGATGGGCGACCACGGCCGGCGCGTGGCTCCACCGCAACCCTTCGCGGTGGAGCCCGAGCCCGCGGATGACCGGCGAGGCGGCCGCCAGGGGATAGAAGGAGCTGAAGAGGTCGTGCACGAAATCGGGATGGACGTCCCGCGCGGAGCGGACCCCGCCGCCGGGCTCGTCCTGCGCCTCGAGGACTTCGACGCTCCATCCCGCGTCGGCCAGCAGGTTCGCGGCGACCAGACCGTTGGGTCCCGCGCCGATCACCACCGCGTCTGCCATGGGCGTGCCTCCCGTAACTGGCCCCGTTCAGCCGTCCTCGCCTTCGTGCGCCCCGTGCGTCTCCACGACCCGGGCCAGCCGCCCGAGCATGCTGCGGTGCCGGACCTGGAGCAGAGCGTCCAGCGCGGCGTTGTGGAGCGCGCCGCCGGGGCCGCGCAGCGGGTGTTCGTCCACGATGACCAGGGTGTCGTGCCCCCAGGGGCGCAGTTCGAAGGCGATGCGCGCGGAGCCGAGCCATCCGCTGAGGGCTTCCAGCTCCAGCTGTCGCGGGGGCCGGCAAAGCCGGACGATCGTCTCGCCCGTCAGCTTCACCGGGCCGAGGATCACGGTGTATTCGATGCTGGACCCCACCCCAGGCCAGTCACCGGCGGAATGCCGGGACGACGACGGCCCCACGACCCAGTCCCCGTAGAGCCTGCCGTCCGCGAGGACGGCCCATACCTCTTCCAGCGCACCACGCACGAGTCGGTGTCGTACTGCCATGGATTCCTCCAGTGGCACCCGGTGTTCCCGGCCGCTTGTTCTCCTGCCCTCCGTTACGGTCGTTATAGGTGCATTCGCGGAGTTTCCTCGATATCGAAGGAAGTCTGCGGGATCTGGAGGTCCAGCGTGACCGGCTCCCCGCCTCTCATGGGCCGTACGGCGGTGGTGACCGGCGCCGCCCGAGGCATCGGGCGGGCGGTGGCGCACATCCTCGCCGCTCGTGGAGCCCGTGTCGCGCTGCTCGGACTGGAACCAGGGGAATTGGAGTCGGCCGCGGCCGCGGCGCCCGGGACGGCGCGGGCCTGGTGCGTCGACGTGACGGACGAGGCGGCATTGCGTCGCACGGCCGACGAAGTGGCGGAGCGGTTCGGTGCGGCCTCCGTGGTCGTGGCGAACGCCGGCATCGCCGCCGGAGGGCCGTTCGCGGAGGCGTCCATGGCGACCTGGCGCAGGATCGTCGAGGTCAACCTCGTCGGAAGCGCCTTGACCGCCCGCACCTTCCTCCCGCACCTGCTGGCCACCCGCGGCTACTACCTGCAGGTCTCCTCGCTCGCTGCCATGGGCTCGGCCCCATTGATGTCCGCCTACTGCGCCTCAAAGTCAGGGGTTGAGGCGTTCACGCACTCCCTGCGCGCCGAGGTGGCGCACCGCGGCGTCGACGTCGCCGTCGCCTACATGAGCTGGACGGACACCGAGATGATCCGCGACGCGGAGTGTCACCCGACCATGCGTGAACTGCGAGCCCTCATGCCCTGGCCCGCGAGCCGCACCTACACCGCCGAGGCCACTGCGGAACGGCTGGTACGCGGCATCGAGGACCGCTCGGCCGCCGTCTACGTCCAACCCTGGCTGCGCGGCGTCCAAGCGGTGCGCACCCTCCTGCCCGGCCTGGTGGCCTGGCGGGCCCGGCACACGATGGGCGACCTCGAAGAGCGCGGCGACATCACCGACACCGGCCTGCTTGGCGCGGGGGGCCGCGCCGATCCATCCGCGAGTTCCGTCTGCCGGCCCCGTTGACCTCGCCGTCAGGGAGCGGTCATCGCAGGCTCGCCAGGGCCTGGGGCGACAGGGTCTTGATCATGGTGTTGGTCCAGCGCATCTGCCGCAGCGTCTGAGGGTGGCACCGCGTCGCGACGTCGAGCAGGGCCTCGTCCTTCGTGGCCTGTCCGGCCTGGGCCAGCATCTCCCAGTACAGGGAGTTGCCGGACGCGGCGAGGTGGAGGTCGCGCAGGTCCCGCAGGAGCAGCAGCGCCGGTTCGGGGTGGCGCCCGACCGCCTCGGCGGTCTTCCTGCCGATCGTCGACAGGAGGCCGGCGCGCGGTTCGTCCAACGGATCGAGGTCCAGGTCGTAGGCCTGGGCGGTGTCCGCGATTCGGCGCGTGTGCTCGCGGGACCATGCGGCCAGGTCGATGGCGACGTGGTGGACCTCGTGCTCCGTGCGATGGCGGTCGGCCACGGCGACGAATTCCTTTGCCAGGTGCTTCTCGTCGCCGTGCAGCGCGCGCAGCAGGTCCTTGATGCCGTTCACCGGATTCCGCCTTCCTGCGTGTCGGGGGAGGGGAGCCCACAGGGCACCTGGGATGCATACGCGCCCGGGCCTCCCGCAGTGGCGGGCACGGCGCCGCTCCGCACGGGCGCAGAGGCCGTGGTGGTCGGTGCGGGAGCGGTGGCTCCGTCGCCGCGTCGCACCAGGGTCAGGGCGGCCGCGGCGGTCTTGAACAGCGGTTGTTTGGAGACCGGGTCCCAGTCGGTGACGGTTGCCTCGTTCGCGGCGCGGCTCGGGGTGTCACCGTCCGGCCCGTGCCCCGCGGGAGTGTCCCAGTAGCCGTAGTGGAACGGGACGAAGAGCAGCCCCGTCCGGAGGCCGGTGACGCGCAGCCGTCCGCGCAGCGCCCCGCGGAGTGTGGTGACCTCGACCAGATCGCCTTCGTGCAGGTCTCGTACTTCGGCGTCGCCGGCGGAGATCTCCACCCATACGTCGGGGGCGGCGGCGTTCAACTGGGGTGCCCGGCCCGTCTTGGTCCTGGTGTGGAAGTGGTAGATCGTGCGCCCCGTGGTGAGCTGGAATGGGTACTCCGGGCTTGGTTCCTCGTGCGGAGGCAGGTACTGCGCCGCCTTGATGACGGCCTTGCCTTCGGGGTTGAGGGAGCGGTATTCCACCACGCTGTCGGCGGCGCCGGTGACCAGGTCCTTGCCGTAGCTCTCGCACAAGTCCGGGTGGGCCCAGGTGATCTTGTCGCGGTACAGCCGTTCGGTGCCGTCGGGTGTGTCGTCGTTGCACGGCCACTGGACGCCGCTGCCGCCGCGCAGCTTGTCGTAGGTGATACCGGTGTAGTCGCAGGGGCGGCCCGCGCTGCATCGCTTCCAGGCCTCGAATGCGGATTCGGGGTCGTGCCACTTGACCAGTGGGCCGTCGTCCTTGTCGCGGAAGTCCATACGGGTGGCGTAGTCGAGGAAGACCTCCAGGTCCGGCCTGGCCTCGCCGGGCGGGTCGACGGCCTTCTCCGACAAGTGCACGGTGCGGTCGGCGTTGGTGAAGGTGCCCGTCTTCTCGCCCCAGGTCGCCGCGGGCAGTACCACGTCGGCGAGTTGCGCCGACTCCGTGAGGAACAGGTCCTGCACGACGACGAAGAGGCGTTCCTGCGTGAGGATCGAGCGGATGCGGGACAGCTCGGGCAGGGACACGGCGGGATTCGTACCGCTGATCCACAGCATGCGGATCGTGCCCTGCTCGGCGTACCGGAACATCTGCATGGCGTGCGTGGGCGGGGCGTAGTGCGGGATCCCCGACGGCTCGACGTTCCACACCTTCGCCAGATCGGCGACATGGGCGTCGTTCTCCCAGTTGCGGAAGCCGGGCAGGTCACCGTTGGCCCCGCATTCGCGCGTGTTCTCCGCGGTGGGTTGGCCGTTCATCTGCAGCACCCCGGCGCCGGGTCGTCCGAGCATGCCGCGGAGCAGGTGCAGGTTGTTGACCTGGACGGCGGCCGCGGTTGCCTGGTGGGACTGGTAGAAGCCCTGGAGCACGGTCGACGTCAGCTGGTCCGCGTTTCCCAGGATCTCCGCGGCCTCGGCGATGCGCGCCGCCGGTACGTCACAGATCCCGGTGGCCCATTCAGGGCTGCAGTTCCGCACCTGTGCTGTCAGTTCTTCGTAGCCGACCGTGTGGGCCTCGATGTATTCGTGGTCGACCCGGTCGGTGCGGATGATTTCGTGCAGCAGGGCGTTCATCAGGGCCACGTTCGTGCCGACGCGCGGGGCGAGATGGACGGCGGACCGGCGGGCCACCTGAGTGGGGCGGGGGTCGACGCAGACCAACAGCGGAGGGGCCGCACCCTCGAGACGGTCGAGGATGCGCATCCACTGCACTGGCTGGGTCTCGGCGATGTTGTGCCCGAACAGGGCGATGACGTCCGCGTGGTCGAAGTCGTCGTAGCATCCCGGCTGGCCGTCGCAGCCGAACGACTCCTTCAGCGCCTCCCCGGCGGTCGCCGTGCACAGGCGGGTGTTGCCGTCCAGATGGTTGGTGCCGATCCCGGCCCGTGCCAGGACGGTGAGTGTGTAGTACTCCTCCAGGAACAGCTGACCGGAGGTGTAGAAGCCGATCGAGCCAGGTCCGTGCTCATCCAGCAACGCCTTCGAGCGAGAGACGATGCACTCCATTGCGGCGTCCCAATCGCACTCGACCAGCCGGCCGCCACGACGGATCAGCGGCCGGGTCAGCCGGTCCGCAGCGCCGTTGGCCTGCCAGCCGAAGAGGTCCTTAGGGCCCAGCCGGCCGTGGTTGACCCGATCGGTGGCGCGGCCCCGCACGCCCACCATCCGGTTCCCGACGACGGCGATATCCATGGCGTCGCCGTCCGAGTGCAGGATCGACGCGGCTTGCACCCACCGGTCCACCCTCTCCGGTTCGACTCCCTCGGCCAGGTACGCGTCCACGCGCGTGGGCCACGCTTCGTGCCGGCCGTAGGGCGTTCGGCTGCCCCACGGGTACGCGATCCGGTCCACTGACGGCTCCATGTTCGCCTCCGGGCTGTGGCCTCTCGGCGCCGATCGCTCCTCGGGTACCCGCGCTCTGCTTGGCTACACTGCGCTGAGCGTTCTGCGGCTTGCGTCCCTTGCGTTTTCAACGAGAGATGCACCACCCCACGATCCATTCTGGTGGGCCCCGGGGCGGTTCGCTCCTGTACACCCATCGCTCTCGTAAAGGTTTTCCTCCTCATTGAGCCCTGGCTGGTCATCGAAGAGCGGTACCCCTACCGTCGGCCAGGTGACGCGTGCCCCCGCTGATGTCCGCCCGCGAGCCCGCCAGTGTCCACTCGGTCACCGCCTCGCTTGACGACCCAGGTGTCTGACCCTTGTGGTGCAGGTCCGACCGCGTGGATGCCCACGTCAATACGCGATGACGCCGTTCACCACGACCGTGTACCTGTTCTGATCGTTGGACGAGCATGGAAGACACCACGGGTACGCCGGCGCCACCCATCACAAGCTCTGCTGAATTGGCCGGCGCGTACTGGCTGTCGGCTTCCGCCCCTATCTACAACGCCGTGGTGCGGCAGTGGCTTGAACAAGGCCGTGAGGTCCCCGGCCAGCCCCAAGTCGCGGCAGCATCCCACGGAGACCCCCTTCACGCGGGCCTGATCCGCCACGCCCCGCCATGAAGGCGGCGAGCTACGGAGCAGGCCGGGCAACGGCGAGCTCAGCCTCGTTGCGGAACGGCGGTGTAACTGGGGCCGTGGCTGCTCTCCCCGCGTCGAAGACACCAAATCGTGTGCAGTCCCGCCGGAAGCGTCCGTCGCCGACGAGATGCGTACGGGGCAGGGGCAGGGGGGTATCAACCGCTCTCATTCCGGTCGCCGGCGTCGTGTTCTTGGCGGGTGCGCCAGGACGTGCTGCGTGACTGTGCTCCGCGCTCCGGTGGCGGTTGCCTCCTGCGTACACGGCGTCCGACAGCGACGGCCGTGATGAGGAGGACCACCAGGGCGACGCCCACGACGAACGGTGCGGTTCCCACAAGGTAGTCATGAGGCAGTGCAACTTGCGTCCACTCCATCTGCATGGAACGCGGTTACCCTCCGTACGAAGAACAATGCGCTGCAGGCGGGCCACGCACCAACATCGATTCGTAGCCGAGAGCCTGCAGAGCAGCTGGGTGATACGCGACGCTCAGCCGCCGGTCTTGCTCAAAATTGGATGACTCGAGCGGACCTTCGCACAACAGAGGACTTCTTGGCCGAGCTATTCGTTCGAGGGCTGTAAAGCTTCTCAGCAGCTTGATTGATGCTCTGCGCGAAGGCTCGTTGAGCGACTGGATACGCCCGGCTTACGCAAGCTGACACGATGTAGGAGGACCGTATGGGACTGCTCGGTGTGTTTTGTGCCGTGTTCGGCGGGAACCCGAACTACACATACTGAGGGGTGACTGAGGTGGACCTGCCTGATGACATAACTCCAGCGCCGACGACTCAGGAACTGCCGATAGCCGACTACAAGCACCTGCCTCGGATCGAAGTAGAAGGACGCGTCGGCGAGCTGGGCAAGGACGAAGCAACAGCGGTATTGCGGTACGAGCGCGGACACCGAGACCGGACTCCGATCATTCAGCTGCTCACCTCCCGGTTGAGGCAGCTGCGCTCCGGCGAGGGTCAGTCCAGCTGATGTTTCCACGGCGGGTGTTGCCGCCAAGGTGTACGCAGCGGTCAGGTGTGGCCTGGTCTCGACGGGTTAACCGAGTCTCATGGACAACACACCGTTGCGAGCTCTGGCTTTGGTTTGCACCCTCAATCATTCTCCGGCCCGCTCCAGCTCACAACTGCTCGCCGAGCAGACGCTTGAGGCGCTGCGTGAGCAAGGCGTGACCGGCGAGTCGATACGCGCGTGGGCGACCACGACGTGTGCCCCGGGGTGTCGGTGAACACGGGTGACGGGGACGCATGGCCAGCCATCCGGGAAAGGATCCTCGCTGCCGACATCTTGGTGCTGTCCACCCCGATATGGCTGGGCCACCCGTGCAGCGTCACGCAGCGCGTGCTGGAACGCCTGGACGGTGAACTCTCGGAGTCCGACGACCAGGGCCGCCCGCTGACGTACGGCAAGGTCGCAGCGGTGTGTGTCGTCGGCAATGAGGACGGCGCACACAAGGTCAGTGCAGACTTGTTCCAGGCTCTCAACGACGTCGGATTCTCCCTGGCCGCCGGGGCCGTCACCTACTGGGTCGGTGAGGCGATGCAGGGAACCGATTACCAGGACTTGGACAAGACGCCCGAAGCCGTGGCCACGACTACCAAAACCCTAGCGTCCAATGCCGCCCATCTGGCCCGCAGCCTGCGTGCCGCCCCGTTCCCCGCGGCTTAACCCGCCGCCAGCGTTCTACTGCTTCGGAAGAAGCCGACCGGCGTGGCCGGGCATGGCGCAAGCGGCATGCCCTAGGTCGACGAGCGCATTCTCGCACTGGGCAGAGTGCCTGCTCCACTGATCAAGCCCTTTGGGGGCGACCCCACTCTGATGGCAGCGCGCAGCTGCGCACGAAGAGACGCGCTGTGAGGAAATCGGAGGGGGCCGGCAACGTGACGCACATGCATGCTGAACCTGGCGGGCCGATGGTCTCCCGCAGATCTGTCGTGAGGCATCAAGGAAGGGCCAACCTGCGCGCCCTCTGTCTGATCATCAACGTGCTGGAAGGAACCCCATGACCATCTTCGGATACTTCCTGTCCTCGGAAGAGTTCGCCCCCGCCGAACTGATCGATCAGGCGCGCATGGCCGAGCAGGCAGGGTTCGAGGCACTGGCCATCTCCGACCACTTCCACCCATGGAACGACGAGCAGGGCGAAAGCCCGTTCGTCTGGTCCATGATCGGAGCACTGTCCCAGGTGACATCGTTGCCGATCACCACCTTGGTCACCTGCCCCACGGTCCGTATGCACCCGGCGATCAACGCCCAGGCCGCCGCAACAGCAGCCGTGCTTACCAACGGCCGACTCCGCTTTGGACTGGGAAGCGGTGAAGCACTCAACGAGCACATCCTCGGAGATGCCTGGCCTGAGGCCGCGGAGCGCCTGCAGATGCTGGAAGAGGCCGTCCAAGTCATCAGGAAGCTCTTCACCGGGGAGCGGGTCACTCACCACGGCACCCACTACACCGTTCAGAACGCCCGGCTCTACACCGTTCCTACGGAACCAGCACCGCTGTACATCTCCGGCTTCGGGCCCGAGGCGGCGGCACTGGCCGGCCGTATCGGAGACGGCTTCGTCACCATGAAACCCGACACGACGCTGGTGGAGCAGTTTCGGCGAGCCGGGGGCGGCAGCAAGCCGGTCCTCGGGGGGCTGAAAGTTTGCTGGGACACCGACCGGGCGCGCGCGGTGAAAACCGTGCATCGGCTGTGGCCCAACGAGCAGCTGCCGGGCGAGCTCGCCCAGATCCTCCCTACCCCCGAGCACTTCGAACAGGCCGCCACCCTCGTCACCGAGGGAATGATCGCCGACGCCATCGTCTGCGGCAACAACGCCGACGACCACGTCGAAGCCGTCAGCGCCTACTCCCAGGCCGGATTCGACGAGGTCTACGTGAACCAGATCGGCCCTGACCAAGAGCAATTCTTCGACTTCTACCGTGCAGAAGTCCTCCCCCGACTTCGCGCTTGAGCTGCCCCTTCTGCCAGTGCGGGCAGAGGCGGGACTGCAGCCGAACCAGCGGGGGCGCATCAGGCAGGGCAGGCCCCTGAGGGAACGCTCGTACTGATCGTTTCAGGATTGGCGCGTCAGCTGGCAGTCGGTGATCTACGGCGGCAGTGCGTGCGAGGTGTCTGATGATCTTGTTTCCGGTGACCTGTAGGAACGCATAGCCCCGCTGCTGCCGCCTGAGCCCGCGCGAAGGCATGCGTGCCCGCTCCTGCCGACGCTTTCTCCCGGTACCTTGTGCTGCGAGGCCGCGAGTAGAGCGTCGTCAGGGGCCAGCCGCGAACCAGCTGAGTACGATCAGTACGGTCGTCCGCTGATGCGCACCCTCAGCAAGTGCGGCGCATGTCATGAGGGTGCGCCTACCAGCCCTGCCGCCCCGGCTCAGGGCGGCACCGAAGTGGTGTGGACCACCTGCCTAGTCCTGGGTCTAGGCTGTTGCTGCCAGTTCGGCACGGCCGAAGAGCAGGGCGTACCCGCTGGGCAGCTGTGCGAGCACCCGGCTGACGAGGTTTTCTCCGGCGAGGCGCGTGAGTACCGCGAATACGGTCCCGGCATCCCAGCGTGCGGTGGCCGGCGTTCCGCCCACACGGACGGCTAGGTCGCTGACGAATTCGAAGCCGGTAAGCGGTTCGGTGCGGGGGACTTGGGCGATGAGCTCAAGTGCGGCTTCGCGGGGGAGCCGGCGGGCGAGGGCGACGCGTTCGTCGCCGATCAATTGCCTGCCAAGGCCGGCCAGCACATGACGAACGGCTTGCTCTGCCCGGTCGTGCGTCGGGTAGGCGCCCTCGTAGCGGACTTGTTCGACCATCGCGTCGAACGTCATCGCCGTGGTGCGGGCGGCCGCTTGGGGCTGCGGAGGCATTGAAGTTCCCTTCTCAAGTGTGGGGTGTGGGGGCGGTGCGTAGCGCGCCCCGAATGTCGGCGGCGAAGCTCAGGCCGGCTCGAGGTGGCCGAACAGCAAGTCGTAGCCGGGCGGCAACTGCAGGAGGAGCCGTCGCAGGAGGTCCGGTCCGGCCTCCTCGGCAGCCACGCTGAGGACTGCGCCGACGTCCCACCGGGCGGTCGATTCGGTGGCGCCTTCGATCCAGGCGGCGGTGGCCCGTACAAACCGTTCGGCGTCCAGCGGCTCGACGGCCTGGAGTGGGTTGAGCAGGATGAGTGCGTAGGTCTCCGGCAGGTGGGCGGCGAGTTCGGCTCGTTCCTCGCCGACTACGTGGGCGCCGAGCAGCCCCAGTACGACGCGGGCTGCCCGGTCCGCCTCCTGCGGAGTCGGGTATTCACCGCGTTCCTGGACGCGCGCCAGGAACGCGTCGGGTCGTATGGCCACAATTTCCCCCTCGTGGTGATGCGGAGGACGGAGCCGAGGTGAGGGGATCCGTCCTCCATCGACTGCACGCCGGGCTGATTGCCCGGCTCACGGTTCAGCCGCTGATCTGCCTGCGGTCGCCGGTGGACGTGATCGCGACCTTGCGGGGCTTGGCCCGCTCGGCGATCGGGATGCGCAGGGTCAGGACGCCCGCGTCGTAGTCGGCCTCGATGCGCTCGGCGTCCAGAGTGTCCGCAAGCATGAGCTGCCGGGAGAAGACACCGAGGGGCCGTTCGGACAGCTCCATCTGGACGTCGTCGGACTTGACGACCGGGCGGCGTTCAGCCTTGACCGTGAGCATGTTGCGTTCGACGTCGATGTCGATCGCGTCGGGCGTGACGCCGGGCAGATCTAGTGCGATCACGTAGTGGTCGCCCTCGCGGTAGGCGTCCATCGGCATCGCCTGGGGCCTCGACCAGGTGCCGGACGTGCCCAGGAGCTGCTGGGTCAGACGGTCCAGCTCACGGAAGGGGTCGGTGCGCATCAACATTGTGAAACACCTCCAAGCGTTCGGGCAGTGACTGCCAATGCGCTTCACCTGATTCCCTTGTAGCATGTCATCGAAGCGATGACAAATCTTGAGTCGTCAAATGGATGACGGGAGCGATCGTGGACCCCAGCGAACCCGCCGCGCCGAGGGACTCTGAGGGCGATGGCCCCGTACCGCTCATGGCCGCAGTCGCTGCTCTCGACGCCATCGACCGCGCCATGTATCAGGCCCGTGCGGCTGAGGCGGGGCCGGCACCTACCTCCGGCGACGCCGGTCAGGCTCTCGCCTCGTTGACGCTCTTGCGGGAGGTGCGCGAGCAGCTCGCCAGCTGGGAGAGGGGACTGATCGAAAGCGCCCGAACCGCTGGCGTGAGCTGGGCCGACCTGGCTGGTCCGCTGGGGGTCGCTAGTCGTCAGGCTGCCGAACGCCGCTACCTACGACTGCGGCCGGGGGCCGCGGGCAGCACGGGTGAGGATCGGGTGAAAGCAACCCGGGACCGCCGTGCCGCCGACCGCACCGTCACCGCCTGGGCGCGCGACAACGCCGCCGACCTGCGCCGCCTGGCCGCTCACGTCACTGGGCTGACCGACCTCCCTGCCGGCGCCCGATCAGCCATCGCCGACATCGACGCGGCCCTCGCCCACGACGACGCGGCGCGCCTGATGGCCCCCCTCGTAGCCAGCCGCAACCACCTGCAGCCCGACCACCCGGAGCTTGCCGCTCGCCTCGACGCGCTCACTCGGCAGGCTGAGCGGCTCCGCCAGGAAAGCGCCGAACAACGACGGGGCCGCGGTGACTCCGTCGACTCCGCCGGCTGACCAAGGAATGCTGCGGGCGACGAGGCAGGGCCGCAGTGAGCTGTGGCCCAAGCATGCAGCGCCGAACTCTCGGCTTGCCGAAGGCATAGACCGGCGCGAGGCATACCTGAGATCAGATGTCGGCCCCGGCCCGCGTGGAACGGCCGGCGCTCTGAGGGCCATGCCAGTCCAAACACATGACGCAGGCGTCGTCCGCCAAGTGGTTGTCGCAGGCCTCTGTTACTGCGGAGGTGCACGCGCGTACGACTTCACGTGGGTGGTCTTTGGAGGTGTCGCGGATGAGGGCTCGCAGATCCACAGACTGCGCCGCGTGTTCTTGCATGCCGTCGGTGTAGAGCAGGAGCCGGTCGCCAGGCTGCAGGTCGAAGTCCTGTACTCGAAAGGGCATCGGTGACGGCACGCCGAAGGGGAGGTCGACTTTCAGGCGGGCTTCGTCGACCGTGCCGCTACGCAAGATCAACGGCCAGGGGTGGCCGGCATTGACCAGTCGGAAGCTGGTTCCGTCCAGGGCTACGCGGATCAGTTGGCCGGTCGCGAGGGTGCCTGGGGCGTGGTCGAGGATCGCCTGGTGCGTACGCCGGGCTTGTTCTGCGAGGTCGCAGCCAGCGCGCCGGGCCCCGCGTGAGGCATTGACCAGGAGAGTGGCCAGTAGGGCGGACCGCACATTGTGACCCATGGCATCGGTGATGGACAGGTGGAGAGTCTCCCGGTCGAGTGAGTAGTCGTAGGTGTCCCCGGCGATGGCGTTCGCGGGGACCAGTGCTGCAGCTAGGACGAACTGGGCAGCCTCGCAGCACGGGGCCGTGGGCAACAGCTGACGCTGAATCTCCGCGGCCAGGCTCACTTGAGTGGTTCGCTGTCCCCACTGGTAGAGGTCCGTGAAGCGTCGGTCGGTGACGATGATGTACGCGAGCGCGTGCGCCGTCTCCTGAACCTGGCGCAGCTTTTCCTCGGTGATGCGTGGCAAAGTCAGCTCCAGCACCCCGATGGAGTCTCCCCGATTGGTCACCGGCGCGAGCACTCGGTGCCCGTGCGCACCATCGGGCTCGTGCACCAGCCGCTGGGTGCGCAGCGCCTCGTCGTGAAGACTCCCGGCCAGCGGAAGTTCTTCGATGTCGCGGCTGACGTGCGAGGCGGCGTGCTCACTGACCCGCACCAGCTGCCGGCGGGCGACGTCCACGAAGAGGAAGGCCACATACCGTGCGCCGAAACGGTCCCGCAGGTGATGGGCGACGACATCGATCGACTCCACCGGCGCGGCGTTCTCCGCCGCGTTGAGCACCTCCGCCAGCTGTAGCGAATCAGGCGCCATGAGGGGCTCCCTCTGTTGGTGCCGCCGGAGCGGCGTAATCGAGAGCGGCTCGGTACGCGCCGGACACCATCGCTGCGCCACCGTTCCGTGCTCAAGCACGGCGAGATCAGGCACCCTGCGGCGCCACAGAGCACGCCACCACAGCTCAGGGTTCTACTGTCTCGCCGCGTCACAAAAGGGGCAATCGATCTGCGGTTCCCCGCGGGCTCGATAGGGTGCCCGGCCTGTTCAGACTCCCGCCCTCCCTTCAGAGCTAGGGCCGGGAGTGCCATCAGGAGCGCAGTCACTCTTTATGGGGCTCGTCCAGTGGGTTTGGGCGGCACACTCGGCACAACTGCACGTTCGGCCTCGCAGCATGAGCGGAAGCTTCTGCACTGGTGAGATCTTCGCCGTTGTCGATCCAGCAGTCAGCACGGTGCAAGACTTCGCGGGGTGCCTTGCCGACCGGGGTGGGCAGGTGTTGCAGCCGCCAGCCTCGGGCTGGGCCGGAAACCCAGGGTTGATCCCCGGTCTCCACCTCGTAAAGCTGCTCGCCGGCCCGCCGTAGTTGTGCTGCCGTGTGGGCTTCGATCACTCGCAGCCAGGCGTGCCTAGCAGGCAGGTCCTGGTGGGGCGGTATGGGTGCCTCCTGCTGCTCGCGGATGCGGGCGAGGAGGCGGATCAGATGGCCCTCGATGACGCGGAGCTCGGCTGGATCGGTGGGCAGGTCCTCGTGCACGTCCCTGCTCAGATCAGGCGCTGTGACGGCGGTGGGCTAGGGGCGCCCAGGTGACGGTGCCCGGTCCGAACCGAGCGTTCAGCTGGTCGACGACTGGGTCCAAGCGGTGGCTTGCCTCGCGCTCGGGGTCGAGGCTCAGCTGGACCGAGGCTGCCGCGGCACTGCTCAGTTGTTCAGCGCGCACCGCGATGCCGCGGATCCTTGCCCGCTGAAGCCCCAGCCGCTGGAACAGTTCCGCTGCGGCGGTGCGCAGATCATCGGTGTATGCAGTGGCTTCGCGGAGCGTCCGCGAGCGGGTCACGCTGCTGCCGCCAACAAAGGAGATCCCCAAAGTGAGCACGCCTGTGACCTGGCCGCGCTCGCGCAGCTGGTGGGCCACGTCTACCGCGGCTTGGAGAATCTCCCTGCCGATGAGATCGGGGTCGATGGAATCCCTGCCGAGCCTCCTCTGGATGCCAATGCTCTGCGGCAGGTCGGTTGCGGTCACCGGCCTAGGGTCGATGCCGCGAGCCCGCTCGTGGATCAGCCGCGCCTGTATGCGGCCCTCAAGGACCCGCTGCAGGGTTTCCACGGGCACGCGCGCCACCTGGCCGATGGTGCGCAGCCCGTACCGGTCCAAGGTCGCAGCCTGCGCTTGGCCTACGCCGTACAAATCCTGCACCGGCAGAGGATCAAGGAAGGCACTGACCGCCCGGTAGTCGCCAGGTACAACACGGACACCGTCTCGGCCGGGATGAGCGGAAGCCATCGCGGCTACCGCCCAGTTCGGCCCGACTCCGACCTGCAAGGGCAGGCCAAAGCTTCCAAGAGCCCGCGTCCGAATCCATAGAGCCAGCTCGGACGGGGTGCGATCCCAATACCGCACGGCGCCGGCAACGTCAGCGATTGCCGCAGTCGGCGGAAGCGGCTGCACCACCGGCGTTACGTCGCCGAGCAGCGTCAGCAAGCCCCTATAGGTGACCTCCGGGACGCGGCGAATCATCAGCCGCGCATGCAGTACGTGTGCACCGATCTCGACACGAAGGGCTTCGTCGTCCATCGTCACTGCCTCCTTAAGTCACTGTACACATGTTCGATTGCGTCGGCGCGGTCACACGCGAAACGACCATCACCTCGAGGAGCGCCCAGGTGGCAGCGCCCCGCGCAAGGTCCGGCACGCGGGCGCCAAGCTCCGGGCAGGCGAGCTAGTAGGCTCGCTCATGTGGGCGCTCTGCCTTCAGATCTGGAACGGCTGCGGGTGATCCGCCTTTACCTGCAGCTACAGATCGACGCTGTCGACGCCAAGATCCGCGAGACCGCTGAGCTGGCCGAGCCCGCGGCATCTGCGCGAGCAGAACGCGGGCACCCTTCTTCTAGCCGCTTCCGCCTCCAGCACGTACCGAAGGACGGGAGGCTCCGCGCCGTGATTCACCGGGGAGATTGCCCGGACGCCACTGGTGGCTGGCTCGGCCCGCGCGAGGCCGAGATCGCGTTCCGTATGCCCGATGTCATGCCATGCCCCCGCTGTCGCGCGAGCCCGAACGACGGGTAGGGCGCGCCGGAACAGCCACCCGGTGCGGTATGTGCGAGGAGTGATGCTCGGGCATCATAACTGCAGTTGACTGCATGGAGCGGGTTTATCTGGGTAATTCAGGGCAAGCCGGGCCAAAGGGGGGAGTTGGCTTTCCCATCCGAGGAGCCCATCATGATCATCCAGAAGATGCACGGCATGGGCATACGCAGCGAGCACGCGTACCTGGCTGGCATGGCGTCAATCGGCCTGTCCGTTGCCGCCTGGGCCACGAGCCTCACGGCAGAACCCGGCGTAGGCCTGGCTCGCGCCGACCGCTGGGGAATCTATGTCGGCGAGTGGGCCCCCACCTTCTTCGGCCTTGGCCTCGCCCTCAGCCAGTACGAGCAGGCGGACGGCTCGCTCCAGGAGAGCGACATCCACCACCTCAAGGACAAGGTCCAGGAGAAAGTCGCGGCCTGAGGCGGCCCTGCTCGCGCCGAGCGTTCAAGCTGCCCGCCCGGTTGTCCCGGGTCCACGCTGCGGCCGGGCGGGCTCCAGACGCGGCCCCGTCGAACGCTGACCCCGTCTGCCGCGACGAGGCCGCTCATTCCTCCCATCTCGGTCGGCGCGTAGGGGGTGGCCACCGTCGCACGCCACGCAGGCCCACCGTTGACAAGCCATGAGCACAGTTGAAAGCGATCTGTTCCCGCCGCCCGACGGCCACACCGTCGACGTCGTCCTCACCGGCCCCGTTGACCAGGTCGCCCGCGTCCGCGCTTGGATCCAGGCCCGAGCCACTGAGGGAAGCAGCATGCTCCTCGACCTGCCCGAGGGCGGCATCGTGCGCTGCCGCATGCGGCTCACCGCCCCGACCGAGGAGTAAGGGCGACTTGTCGAGCCCCCTGGGCCGCAGTGGGAATCCGTAGAGTGCACCATTCAGTAGCCTCTCGGGATGCTGCTTTTCCACTTCACGTGGCCTGAGCTTTGGCCGCTGATCTTGGCAGACGCAGAGATCAAGACGACGTGGCCCACGGACCCAGAGGACCTGCCGGAGGTCCTGCGCACGGTGCATCTCACAGCCGACCCCGCCCCGGCCTCGCTGCGTGAGCGTCCTGCCTCTGGGCGGAATACACGCGATTTGCTGAGGCAAAGCGGCGGGGGGGGGGGGAAGGGGGCCCCCCCCCAACCGGTGGGAGGTGGGCCCCCCCCCCAACCCAGGCCCCCCGGGGGGCGGGTGGTTTAAAAAAAAATAGGGGGCGGCCGAAAAAATTTTTT
>NZ_JBHYMQ010000052.1:39604-62931 GCF_042742985.1 Streptomyces sp. NPDC058864
CGGTTGGTCCTGCGCCGGGTCAACAACACCCCCCCCCCCCCCCGGGCCGCGGTGGTTGCGCGTCCTGCCTGGGGGCGTAATACCCGCTTTTTGTTTTGCAAATGGGGGGGGTCCCATTCCACGGCCCCCCGCCGCATGCCTGTGGAAGTGCCGCCCCGTCACAACGCTTCGCCAACGGTGACCTTGTGGCGGCAGTCCTCAGCGTACGAAGAAGGGCCCCGTGTCGCCGGCGGGGCCCTGGACCGTGTCCGCAGAGGTGGCCACAGACAACGGCGCGAGCGTATGCCCGGTTGCGCTGCCTTCGGGCCGACGCGCCGAAGGGAACAACGCAGGGCCACTCCCAGAGCCCCTTCGTCGCGCCGGCCGCCGCTCATCGATGGCGGTAGGACGACCACCCGACTCGCGTTCTCCAGCGTGCTCGCCCGGCACACCGCGCATCCGGTGGCTGCGGCCACCGTCCTGGCCTCCGCCGCACATTCGAGCGGGGCCGCGCTCCCGCCCCGCTCTCAGCTCCGCATCTGCCCGCACGAGTATCGAGAGGTCCCTAGCAAAAGCCAGAAGCGTCACCACATCGTGGGGCCGACCCCGCGCCACTCGACGACCTTGCCGCTGTACAAGTCACCTATCCGTAGCGGAAGCCCAGCACGGCGTACCAGCGTGAGCAGATCGCGCGGAGCGTATGCGAGACCAAGGATCTTCCCGTCGCACCGTACGCGGCGTCCACCGCTTCCCGCCGGCGGGTACACGATCACTCGGCAGCTCATGAGCCAAGCGTGACCCCAGCCATCAGCAGTCGCATGCTGGTAGCGCGGCCCCGTCCGCGCGGGAGACGTCACAGGGCGGGGCCGCCCGTCACCTGCTTGCGGCCACCAGCTTGCGGCCCTGCGCAGGCCCGCGGAGGCTAGGCGCAGCGCCCGAGGGGTCGTCCTCCATCCCCAGACGTCCTTCGGCCGAGGGCCAGGCTCCTGCCGTGCGAGAGGCGGAGCCTGGCCCACATGTCAGCGCGCGACGACGGGCCATTGCGGGATTCGGGAAAGGAGATCCTTCCGGACGTGCCTCCACTCGGCCGCAGGACCGCCACGGAAGAAGAGGCCTTCACCTGCGCAGGCTGTGCCGTGAGGGCGTCGCAGGCTGCGCCGATCCGGTGCACCATGGAACTGCGACCTCGCCGCCGTCCTCCCCCTGACTCAAGGCGGGGCCGCCCGTAAATGTCCGCCCGACTGGTCGTGTGAACCATCCACGAGGCCCGGGCCCCAGCCGGGCGGGCTCGCACAGCGGCGCATCCTCGCCGTCACTGCCTGGACCCGCGGCGCACACAGCGCCTGGCGGAGTCGGACGCGGCAAGAGTATGGCGCGAGTGTTTCGGCGACTCCTGAGAGGTTAGGCGACAAGGCGAAGCTGCCGCAGCCTGTTCCTGCTCGGGCGGCGGCTTTCCCGAAGGGCCTTCGCCCCTCGGCGATCGGCGATGAGGACGCGATGAAAGACCCGAGTTTCCCCGCCGCCTGAGCGCGACGCCGTTACGGTGTCTCAGCGGTCACGCCGGGCAGGTTGCCGCGCCGGTGCCTGGCTCAGACCCGTGCTCCCGACGGGAGCGAGCATGCTCGATCTGCCTGAAGGCATGCGGCATGCCAAGCGGATCTCCGCTCCGCCAGAGTTGTAGAGAATTTCCGGCCCCGAAGGGTTTCGGTGAAGCCGGCGAGGTAAGGCGCTCTGCGGAACCGCCCGTCTCGCCCCCCGACCGGGCGGTTCCCCGAGAAGCTCCCCCCTCTCGGCGGTCACGCCCTTGCAGGCCGGGACCTGTTCCACTCAGGTCCCGGCTGGCGAGGAGGTCACATTGGACGAGATGACGAGTATGCATCGTCCCGGCGAGAAAGTTCCCGCCAGCGGCATCTATGAATGCACCTGTGGCCAGGGCCACCGCTTCACCAGTACGGACGTGCTAGGCCACACCTTCCCGCCGGTTCCGCACGAGTGCTCCGGAGTCGGCTGGAATCTCCTGACCCCCGCCCACGCGGAGCGCAGTCCCTAGCCCTTAGCAGCCCGCCTGGTTCGTGGTGAGTGCCAGGTGGGCGTGTCCGCGGCCCTGCCGGCGCCACGGCGGGGTCGCTCACGCTTCAGGAGTGTGCGGCTGGCTACTCGCCGGCGTAATCGTCGCCGTACGCTGCCTTCCGGATGGCCCTTCCCAGCTCGAACGAGCCATGCTTCGCTTCGAGGCCGGACTCCTCGATCGCGGCCTGGAACTCGGCCGCGACCTCCTGCCATTTGGCCTGCAGCGCGACGCTCTCGGCTCGCTGTTGCTCCGACCACTCAAGGACTGCGGTCTTCGTCGCCCGGTGGTGAGCGTCGAGTGCCCTCCGGGCTGTGTCGTACTGCCGGCGCAGCTCAGCGAGTGATTCGGGAACATCCATGGCGCGGATGCTAACCCCGGCCACTGACAGCGGGCGGGTTACGGCCGGGTGGTGTGGCGCGCAAACGACCGACGGGGGCGCCCGCCTCTTTGAGGAGCGGCCCCGCCGTCTGTGTGCGGCAGGTTCGACGGGGCCGCGTCCTCGGGCCCGCCCAGCCGCAGCTCTGCCCCGCACGGCCAGACGGGCGCGTGAGCGGCCCCGCCTGACCAGAGCCAAGGGAAAGCAGGCGGGGCCGCGTCCGTGTGCGGTCCCGCCGGGGCTCGGGCGGTGAGGTCGACGGGACCGCGTTCCTGGGCGGCCCCGCCCGGGAGGGCTGAATCTCGTTCCGCTTGGACGAGGCCGCACTTCCACCCTGCGCCTCAACCGCCCCAGGGGCATCCTGGCCGGATGGAACACCGCATAGTTGTGATGCCACCGGGGGACACCGGGGGCCGGGTGGTCCGCGTCGACAACGAGCTCCTCGGCACCGCGTACCGAATGGCCGACCTGCTGGAGTTCCTGCGCCGCGCCGGCCTCGACCCCGATTCCGTCAGCGTTCTCGACCCCGACCTTTTCGACTGGCGTGGCGGTGGGCCTGAGGTGTGGTGACTGCACGGTGCGTGGAGCCACGACTCTGCGGAAGGCTTCACCCCACCGGCGAACCCGCACATGGTCGAGGACCCAGAGGTGAAGTGCCGCTGCTTCGCGAGTGGATCGAGTCCAGGCCGCCGGGGTCCGCACCACGCTGGTAGGTGCGCGCGACGGCCAGGCTGCTCGACGAGGCGGAGTGGGAGTTTCAGCAGGCAGAGGGAAACGACAGCGGCTGAACCATTGGGGGCGGTCCCTTAGCGGACCAGACTTTGACTCCTGTGACGCCCTCTCGCGACGATGTAGACGAAGTCGAGCACGAGGACCACGATGCCGATGATCAAAAGATAGAACAGACCATGGGCAACCGCGCCGATCAACCCGAGGATGATCGCCGCGATGATAAGCAGCAGGAAAAGCACCATTTCCGAGCACCTCCTCGACGCAGTTCCGCGACGGGCGGGGTGCCACCGCCGGCCCCGCGACGGAGTGGGCGATGACTCCAGTAGGGCGTCTTACCTCGGGCAGGCCTGGGAAACCACTACGCCGGAGTAACTCACCGCTCGCCGAACCGCCCGCATCCGACGCTGCTGGGGCGCGCGCGACCTGGACCGGCTGCGTGTCTTTTCGCTTGGTCGCACTGCCTGTTCACTCCGGACTGAGGAGCACGGCAGCGGGTTCCATCTGGTCCACGCGAGCGACGGGGCGTGGCGGACCCGGGCGATCCGCGCTGACGACGAGACTTCGGCACGGCGTACCGCAGCGCCGACCTGCTGGAGTTCCTCCGTCGCGCCGCGCTCGCCCCGACTCCGTCAGCGTCCTCGAACCCCCAGCTCTACGACTGGCGCGGCGGCGGCCTGAAGTGTGGTGACTGCAGGCTGCAGCGACCATTGATGCTGTGAGCCACGACTCCGAGGCAGACCTCACCCCACCCGCGAACCCGCGCATGGTCGAGGCTGTCCTGCAGGGCCCAGACGATGAGGTGGCGCTGCTCAGGGAGTGGATCGAGTTCCGGGCCGCCGAGGTCCGCAGCACGCTGGTGGACCTGCCCGACGGCACGGTCCGCTGCCGGATGTACGTAATTACCCGCGAGGCGTAGCTCCGCTGCCGCACGGAGTGATCACCGAAGGCCCGGCCTGGCCGAAGCTGAGAGGGGCGCTGACGTTTCTCAACTGTTCGCAGGCTCCCAGGCCAGATTTACGCCCCGGACGTAGGGTCCAAAGGATCTGGTGCAGCGCGGGTGGGAGATGAGCCACGCTGCTGCGTCCTCGACCCTGCGGAGTGTGCCTGTGGCTCTGTCGGGGTCCTTGTGGGTGGTCCAGCCGCACCCGGCGCCGTCGATGAGAGCGATCGCACCTGGGCGTGCACGAGCAGGCTGGGCTCCTTAGAGGTCGTCTCATTTGGTGAGTCTTCGATAGCAGATGAGGGTGCAGGCGATGCTGGTGAAGGCTAGGAAGTGGTCGGCTGAGCGTTCGTAGCGGCGGTGGAGCCGGCGGCATCCGGCGAGCCAGGCCATGGTCCGTTCGATCTTCCAGCGATGCCGACCCAGGCGTGCTGATGACTCGATGCCCTTGCGGGCGATGCGGTGGGCGATGCCTCGTTGCCGTAACCATCGTCGCAGGTGAGCGTAGTCGTAGGCTTTGTCCGCGTAGAGCTTGGAGGGTTTGCGCCGGCGCGGTCCGCGGCGGGAGCGGATCGGCGGTATGCCGCGGATCAAGGGAATCAGTGCCTGGCTGTCATGCGTATTCGCTCCCGAGATCCCGATGGCGATGGGTAGACCGGAGCCTTCGGTGATCAAGTGGATCTTCGACCCTTTCTTACCCCGGTCGACAGGATTCGGGCCTGTCAGGTCCCCCCTTTCAGGGCCCTCATGTTCACCGAGTCGATCGCGCACCGGCTCCAGTCCAGCTCACCGCGTGAGCCGAGCTCGTCGAGTACCAGGCGGTGCAGCTTCGCCCACACCCGCGCCTTCGTCCACTCCGTGAACCGGCGATGCGCAGTCGCTCCCGACGGCCCGAACGACGGCGCAGGCAACTGCTGCCACGTGCAGCCCGACGTCGCCACGAACACGATGGCCGCAAGCACTTCCCGATCCCCGTGCCGTCGCCGGCCACCGCCTTGCGGCCTGGTCGGTGCAGGCGGCACCACCCGCTGGAACAAGGCCCACAACTCATCCGGCACCAGCCGCTCAACGATCCCCACGCTCGCAGACTACCGAACCAGCCAATTGAGATGACTTCTTAGTGGTCGGCTCCGGAAGTCCCTCGGGGGTTGATCAGGCCGCCAGGGCAATGGAGGATTCTTGGTGTCGGTCGGGCCGGGCCAGCAGATCGTCCAGGTCGGAGGTGGTGAACCTCCACTGGAACGGCTGTGCCGCGGTGTTGTAGCGGTCTTCAAATGCCCGGACCCGGTCCCGGACCTGGGCCAGGTCCGTGAAGTCATTGGGTGAGAAGCTGTTGTCTTTCCGTAGGTGATTGCTGCGTTTCCGCTGGTCAGGCATGATTTCGGCGGCTCGGCAGCAGGGATGACGTGTCGTGGCGTCTCTTCGGTGGGGGTGCCGGATGCCGTCGGTGATGGGGCTGTTGGAGGAGCGGGAGCGTGCTGCCCGGCAGCGGGTGGAGGTTCTGCAGGCCGAGTTGCGGGAGGCGGAGGCCGCGTGGGAGCGGTTGGTGATCGCCCGCGAGGCGGTCGGCGAAGTCCTGGCGGAACCGCGCGGAGGCGATGATGCGCCGGTGGCCGCGTGCGAGGAACGGCCCGTAGCGCTGGTGGGTGCGGTGCGCGGTTCGGTGGTGCCGGTGTGGCGGGTCGGGCTCGAGGCTGCGGTGCTGGCGCCGGATTACCGGCGGATCATGGAGATTGTGGCCGGCCGGGACGCCGAAGGGATGGACTGCCGGCAGCTGGCGGTGGCGCTTGGGCTTGCGACGGTGCCGGCGAAGGTCGAGGGGGTGCGGTCGAAGGCCAAGCGTCTGGTTGCGCGGGGCTGGCTGGCCGAGGCGGTGCCGGGGATGTTCAGCGTCTGCGTCTCGCGAGGCGGCGGCTCATGACCATGCTCATCGACCAGTAGATCATCGCCTCCGAACTGTCGGCGCGGGTCTCGTAGTCGCGGGCCAGACGGCGGGAGCGCATCAGCCACGCGAACGTGCGCTCCACCAGCCACCTTTTCGGCAGCACGGTGAACCCGCGGGCATGATCGCTGCGTTTGACCACGGTCAGCGCGATCCGCAGGACACTCGCGGCGAGGTCGGCCAGCTGCCCGGTGTAGGCGCCGTCGGCCCAAACTTGTGTCACGCGCCAGTGTCGTTCGCGTAGCCGGGTCAGCAGGCTGTGGCCGGCGTCGCGATCGGTGACCGATGCCGCGGTGACGGTGACGGCCAGCAGCAGCCCGAGGGTGTCGACCACGATGTGCCGCTTGCGTCCGTTGATCTTCTTGCCCGCGTCGAAGCCCTGCGTGTCGGCCGGCACCGACGCTGCCCCCTTGACCGACTGGGCGTCGATGACGCCTGCGGTCGGCTCCGGATCCCGTCTCTCGGCAGTGCGCAGACGGTCGCGGAGCCGGTCGTGGAGTTCACCGATCAGGCCGTTGTCGCGCCAGCGCCGCCAGAACGCGTAGACGCGGTCCCAGGCCGGGAAGTCCGTGGGCATGGCCCGCCAGGTGATGCCGCCGGCGACCAGGCAGCGGACCGCGTCGATCATCTGCCGGTTGTCGGCGTACAAGTGAACGTGCACCACCTCGTACGGAGGAATGTGCTCCGTTTATGTCACGTGATGGGGTTGGAGCCGTGAGTCTGCTGCTGTCGGGTCGGGGTGGCAGGGAGGCGACTGACGGTGGTGCTGGATCCACATCGGTGGCTGGAGCTGCGGCGGTTTCGTCCGCTGTATGAGTCCGGTGCGATGAGCCTTCGGGAGATCGCCAGGGAGACCGGGCTGAACCGCCGGACGGTGAGCAAGTATCGGAAGGATCCGGCTTCTTTGGCGCCTCCGAAGCGCGAGGCGGCCGGTCAGCGACCTCGGCGGTTGGTGGACGAAGTCGCGCCGTTGATCGACGCGATGCTCAGATCCGAGATTCTGCTCAAGGCGTCGGTGATCCATGAACGTCTGGTCCAGGACTACGCGGTCACCATCAACTACCCGCGGGTGAAGCTCTATCTGCAAGAAGCCCGGCCGCGGATCGCGGAGGAACTGGGCCTTGCTCCAGGTGAGTTGGCGGGCCTCCATCGGCGGTTCGAGGTCGTTCCGGGTGCTCAGGCCCAGGTCGACTGGGGCGACGAGGGAGGGATCCTCGCCCACCTGGGTGTCCCGAAGGTCTACTCGTTCCACATGACGCTGTCGTACTCGTGCGACCCGTTTTGCTGCTTTACCACCGGTCAGGACCTGGCGACCTTCTTCGACTGCCACCGGCAGGCTTTCGCGCACTTCGGCGGGGTGCCGATGAGCATCGTCTACGACCGCACCAAAGCGGTCGTGCGCCGGCACGTCGCCCCGGGCGAGGCAGTCCCGCTGCACCCGGAAGCTGTCGCCTTCGCCGGGCAGTACGACTTCGACATCGACGTGCTGGCCGCCTACCGGCCCCAGGGCAAGGGCCGGGTCGAACGCCAGGTCGGCATCGTCCGCGACCACGTCCTCGCCGGGCGGGCCTTCTCCTCGATCGATGAAATGAACGCCGCTTTCACCGCCTGGGTTCCGTTGCGGAGGGCAAAGGTCCATGGCACGCACGGTGAGGTCATCGGACACCGGGCCGTGCGCGACCACACCGCTCTTCGCCCACTGCCGGCAACCCCCTACGTGGTGACGCAGCGGCACCTGCGGCATGTCGGAAAGGACTGCCTGGTCGCCTTCGACGCCAACCTCTACTCGGTTCCCGCCCGCAAGGTCCGCCCTCGCCAGCTGGTCGAGGTCAGGGCCACGAAGTCCCAGATCACACTTCATTCCACCGTCCCCGACGCGACCGGCCAGACGCTGCTTGCCGCCCATCCCAGGGCAGTCGGCCGAGGCGCCCGCATCGTGGACGAGAGGCACTGGGACGGTCTGCCCACGGGCGCCGGCCGCCGCGTCACCACCGGCGATGATCTGCCCGCCCCTCGCCGCGGCCGCCCTGCGGGAGAGCCGAACGGGCCACTGCAGGCTCTGCTGAACCGGGCCGCCGCCGCGAATGTCGAGGTCGGCCGCCGTCCGCTGTCGGTCTATGACGAGCTGACCGGCACTCGCCCCTTCACCACCAACGGCACTCGCCCCTTCACCACCAACGCACCAACGAAGGAAGCCCGTTGAGCGAGCTGACCAGCAACCGCATCCGCGCCACCGCCGCCAAGCTCGGCCTGCCGCACCTGGCCGAAGCCCTCAACCAGTACATCCAGCGGGCTGACGAGGCCAAGATGGGCTATATCGATCTGATCGACCTGGTGCTGGCCGAGGAACTCGCAGTCCGTGACGACCGCCGATTCCGCAACGGGCTGCGTCTGTCGAAGCTGCCGCACCACAAGACGCTCGAGGACTACGACTTCTCTTTCCAGCCCGAACTCGACCCGCGCAAGGTCAAAGACCTGGCCACTCTCTCCTTCGTCGAGGACAAGGCCAATGTCGCCCTGCTGGGGCCGCCGGGAGTGGGCAAGACGCACATCGCCGTCGCTCTGGCGGTCGCGGCCTGCCGGGCGGGCTACTCGATCTACTTCACCAGCCTCGATGACATGGTCCGCCACCTGAAGGCCGCCGAGGACCAGGGTCGGCTGATGAGCAAGCTCACCGGCTACCTCCGTCCCGCCGTTCTCGTGGTCGACGAGGTGGGCTACCAGCCGCTGGAACGAGCCGAAGCGAACCTGGTCTTCCAGGTCGTCTCCAAGCGCTACGAAAAGGGCTCCATCATCCTGACCTCGAACAAGACCTTCGGCGAGTGGGGCCAGGTCTTCGGCGACGAGGTCCTGGCCACCGCGATCCTCGACCGCCTCCTGCACCACTGCGAGGTCGTCCCGATCAACGGCAACAGCTACCGGCTCAAGAACCGCCTCCAAGCCATCCAACGAGACACCGACGTGGCCTGAGCCCTGGCGCACACAACTTCGTACTCGACGGTGCACTCAGAGGAGTACGCGGACACCGGTGGCAGTAGCCCTCCGGCTGGCCGCCCCTGCCCTCCAGCCATTCCGGCACCGGGAGCAGGTCCCGCACCACCGCCCACTCGACGTCCGTCAGGTCCGACGGATAACGCCGGACACGGTGCGGACGGTCGTGAACCGTTCCGGGTTCGGTAGAGATCTCAGATGTTGGTTGTGACCTGGGGTTTCGTGGTTGTGCGGTAGTGGTTCTTCTCGTATTCGACGGGTGAAATGTGGCCTATCTCACCGTGGAGCCGTCGGTGGTTGTACCAGTCGATGTACTCGGCGGTGGCGAGTTCGACGTCGGACAGCGTCTTCCAGGGTCGTCGGGGCTTGATGAGCTCTGTCTTGAACAGGCCGATCGTGCTCTCCATCAGGGCGTTGTTGTAGGCGTCGCCGACCGATCCGATCGAGGCGGCGATGCCGGCGGCGTCCAAGTGCTCGGCGAGCCGGAAACTCGTGTACTGCGACCCGGCGTCCGAGTGGTGAATCAACTCACCTGGTTGGATGGGGTTTTGCTCGCGGTCGCGTTGCCAGATCGCCATTTCCAGGGCGTCCAGCACGAACACTGTCTCCTTCACGGTGGCCGCCGACCAGCCGACGATCCGGAGGGAGAAAGTGTCCACGACGAAAGCGACGTAGACGACACCGGCCCAGGTCTTCACGTGGGTGAAGTCCCCGGCCCAGCAGCGGTTCGGGGCACCGGCGACGAAGTCTCGATCCACCAGGTCCGGGGCCCGCTGGACCTGCCCGCCGGGCAGTGTGGTGATCACGCGTTTGCCGCGGACCGCTCCGGCGATGCCGAGCTCGCGCATCAGGCGTTCAACGGTGCAGCGGGCCACGTCGCTGCCCTGCCGGTTCAGCTCGCGCCAAATTTTCCTCGCCCCGTAGACACGGTAGTTGGCCTCGAAGACCTCACTGATCTGTTCCTTCAGTTCGGCGTCCCGCACGGTCCTGGCGGACGGCATAGCCCGGCGTTTGTGGTGGGCGTAGTAGGTGGAGGGGGCGATCTTGCAGTAGTGCTCGGTCAGCACGCGGCAGATCGGCTCGACACCGCCGAAGCGGTCCCGGTGCTCGTCGATGAACGCTACGAGCCTGTGTGTGTCCGGTCGAGCTCGGCCGCGAAGAAAGACGCCGCGGCTTTGAGAATGTCGTTGGCCCGCTTCAGCTCGGCGTTCTCCTTCTTCAGCCGCTTCAGCTCGGCCGACTCCTCCGTCGTCGTGCCCGGCCGGGTGCCGGTATCGATCTGATCCTGCCGGACCCACTTGCGCAGCGTCTCGGTCGTGCCGATGCCCAGCTTCTGGGCGACCGCTTTCATGGCGGCCCACTCGGTGTCGTAGTCGGGCCGCACCTCGGCGACCATGCGCACCGCACGACGGCGCAGCTCAAGCGGATACTGGGAAGGACGTGCCATGACTCGATCCTCTCAAACGATCGAGTCCCTACCGAACCCGGAACGGTTCAATCACCTGCGGTCGGTGAGTGCCGTGAAGTCACCGGTGAGGAGCGTTTACTCACCACCGCAGGCCAGGGCGCCGCACGGGACGACACCAACCTACCCACCCCGGAACGCCACGATGGCGCGGTCATCGCCACCGCCAACCCAGGCCAGTGGGCCGATCAGCCCGTCAGGACTCAAGGTGGCGGCTGGCAGTCTTGGGGGGGCGCCACCAGGTCAGGCCCCCCTGCGCGGACTCGCCCCGGCCCTTCAAAGGGAGACGGATGGCCGTTCGCACCGCACCCCCGGCCGGCCGGAGGGGTAAGCCGGGCGCGCCCATGTACACCCAAACAGACTGCTTATATCTCAATTCGTCGTGCCTTCGTGCACCGTGGGTCACACAGGTGCGGACACGCGTCCGCCGCCGACCACACGGGCGCTTACACGACCGACACCAGCAGCTGGGAGAGATCGGTGAACGGAAGGCACATACGGCGGTCTTCGATCACGCCGTCAGAGCGACGGCCCGGGGGGCCCGGCAGCGGCCGGAGGTGGTCAGGGGCCGGCACCGTGACGGCATTGTGCGTCGTCCTGTCCGGTGCCGGAAGCGTGCCGGCGGCGGCCACCACCGCATCGCCCCGAGCGGTCGACATCACCCATACCTTCACCTTCACGGGCGCCCCGGAGACCTTCACCATTCCGGCGAACGCGGTGGCGACGGTCACCGCTGACGGCGCCGGCGGCGGCAGCGCCGTCCCGGCAACCTGCCCCAACGGCGGGACGGGCGGTAGCGGGGCGCGGGTCGTCACCACAATTCCGGCCTCCGCGACCGCGAAGGTCGTCACCGTCAACGTGGGCGGTGCCGGTGGGGCGTCCTGCTCCAGCACCGGAGGTGCCGGTGGCTACAACGGTGGAGGCGCGGGTGGAAACGGAACGACCACTCCCCTGTCCACCGGCTCGGGCGGAGGCGGGGCATCGAGCGTGGCGGCAGGCGGAAGCCTGCTCGTGGTGGCGGGCGGAGGCGGCGGCAATGGGGGACGCAATCTTCCGACCCAGGGCGGCAACGGCGGAACCCCCGCCGGTACCGACGGAAGCCCGGGCGGGACGCTCGGCGGTTCGCCCGGGGGCGGCGGTGGCGGAGCCACCACCACCGCGCCGGGTGCGGCGGGCGTGGGAGCCGTCGCCGGATCCTGCACGGGTCAGCCGGGCAACACCGGGGGCGGACCCTCCGGAGCTGCCGTCGGCGCCGGAGGTACCGGCGGCAACTACTCCGGCTGCAGCACCAGCCTCGTCGTCAGTGGCGGTGGAGGCGGTGGAGGCGGCTACTTCGGCGGTGGTGGCGGCGGCGCTTCGGCTACCACCGCCGGTGCGGCCGGCGGAGGAAGCGGCGGCGGGGGCTCCAGCTTCGCCGACCCCGCGGGAACCGGCACCGCCTACAGCGTCTCGCCGGTCGGAACCCCCACCGCCAACGGCCAGGTGACGATCAAATACACGGTCCAGGACCTGGCCTTCGTCACCACCAGCCCGCTGCCGGACGCCACCCAGGGCATCGCCTACTCCACCACCCTGCAGACCAGCGGCGGTACCGGAGCCCCCGCCTTCGCGGTCACCGCGGGCTCTCTGCCTCCCGGCCTGAGCCTCAATGGGACGAACGGAGTGATCTCAGGCACCCCGACGTCGACCGGCACGTACACGTTCACAGTAACGGCCACCGACCCCGACTCCGGCGTGCCGCCCGTCTCGATGCAGTTCACGATCACCGTCCGTCCGGCCCCCGCCCTCACCTGCGCCACCGCGACGCCCACCATCGTGGGCACCAACCGCGCCGACGTCCTCGTCGGCACGCCCGGCAACGACGTCATCCTCGGCCTCGGCGGCAACGACATCATCGACGGCCGCGGCGGCAACGACATCCTGTGCGGCGGCGACGGCAACGACATCGTCACCGGCGGCGACGGCAACGACCGCCTCGAGGGCCAGGACGGAGCCGACACCCTCAGTGGCGGCAACGGCAACGACACCCTCCTCGGGGACAACGGCCCCGACGTCCTCGACGGCGGCCCCGGCACCAACACCAACGACGGCGGTGCCGCGCGCAACGTCTGTGTTCGCCCCCTCATCGGCCCCGGCTGCACCGTCTGAGACTGCGGCACCTTCCCCTTCGCTGTGACGGATGCGGAGTGGGCGGTCGTCCGCGATGCGATGCCGCTCCCGCCCCGCAGGAGGACGGTGGCATCAGACGGTGGACGGGATGAAGCTGAGGAGGGTGGCGAGTTGCTGTCGGATGCAGAGCCGGCCGGGCGGAGCCGTCCGCGGCGCGACCTTTCATCTACCGGTGGCTGCCGTGTCAACCGTCACCCTGCTCGATGTCCAGATGGATCGGACCCCGAAGAACGGCGCTGGGCCGGTACGGCGGCGGGTCGGCGACCAGCCTGGGGCGGTCGAGCTGGCGTACCAACTCGGTCAGCGCGATCTGCGTTTCCCGCCGGGCCAGGGGGCCGCCGAAACACAGGTGGATGCCGCTGCCGGACCCCAGGTGCTGGTTGTCATGGCGATCCGGGTCGAAGCGGTCCGGGTCGGGGAAGCGCTTTGGATCGCGGTTGCCTGAGGCCAGCATGAGCATGATCCGCGAGCCCTGGGGGATGACGGTGTCGGCGACGGTGACGTCGCTGTACGCCACCCGCCAGGGGATGATGTGGACGGGGGGCTCGTAGCGGAGCAGTTCCTCGACCAGTGACACGACGAGGTCCGGTTCGTCGCGCAGTCGCTGCAGCACCGGCGGGTGGCGCGGCAGTGTCAGCATCCCGTTGGTGATGAGGTTCACGATGGTCTCGTGGCCGGCGATGAGGAGCAGTCTGGCGGTAGCGACGATTTCGGCGTCGGCCATCCGGCCGTCGGGCCCGTCGTCGTTGGCCAGCCGTGACAGCAGGCCGCCTCCCGGCCGGCGGTGGCTCTGTTCCACCAGGTCGCCGAGGCATTCGCGCAAGTCCTTGCGAGCCTGTACGCCCTTGTCCAGTTTCTTCTTCGGGTCGGTCTCGGGGTTGTATCGACCGAGTTCATCAGGTCGCTCACCCAGCGGTGGACATCCGGTTCGCTCTCGCGTGGCACGCCGAGCACGCGACAGGTCACGGTCACGGGGGACGGGAACGCGAAATCGTCGACGACGTCGATCCGCTCCTTGCCCGCCACGTCGTCGATCAGGCCCGCGACGACGGCGGTCAGGTCGCCTTCCATGCCGATCACCAGCCCCGGGGTGTGCCGGGGGCCGAAGTGACGCATCACCATACGCCGCAGGCGATCGTGCTCGGGCGGGTCCATGTGGATGAACGACGATGTGGCCGCTCCCTCGACGGGGGGTGGCGGATGCGACAGATTGCGCAGGTCGGAGCTCAGATGCGGGTCGTTCAGTACGTCCGTGATCTCACGGACGTACTGATGACGTAGCTGCCGTCCTCCTGCCGAGCCACCGGCGTCCGACGCAGCTCGGCATACAGCGGGTACGGGTCCGCCCGGGCGGAGTAGTCGAAGATCCGTTGCAGTGTGCCGGGTGTCTCGGTTGTGGTGGTCCGGTCTTCCGCCTGTCGATGCTGGTGTACGGCCGTGACGCGGCGCCCACCCGGGTCCTGGCCGGTGACGACCACCGTGGCGCCCTGAGCGAGCAGGGCGGGGTCGGGGAGATCAACGGGCACCGGTTTCACGTCGGCCGGCTGGTCCGGCGTGGGGCAGGGGGGCGGGAATGGTGCGGCCGTCTCGACCAAGTGTCGGTAGTGGTCCAGCCACTTGCCGTTGTTGAAGCTCACGGCAGCGGTGACGCGGCCCCGGTAGCCGTATGCGGTGACGAAGCGGCGGTCGTCCAGCGAGCCCTGGGTGACGGCCACTTGGTCGGCGAAGGTCGGCACGCCTACGGACTTGATGTTGACGCCGAACTGGATCGACCAGAACAGCGGGATGGACAGGTCGGTTCGGCGGTCCTCCGGGGCGCTGACCATGTTGTGTGCCGCGACCTCTGCCTGCTCGACGGCGTTGACCCAGTGCTCCATCGAAATGAGCCGGTTTTCGTAGACGGGGTTCGGGCAACGTGCCACGTCTCCCGCGGCGAAGACGTCGTTGGTGACGCGGCCTTTGATGTCGAGGGCGCGGCAGCCGGTGTCGCACGTGATTCCCCATACACCCGCCGCCAGTCGCGACTCCCGCAGCCACTCGGTGTTTCGGATGCTCCCGAGTGCCACCACCGCCACATCGGCGTCGACCTGCCGTCCGGGCTGGTGGCGGTGGAGGGCTGGGTGCCGGTGCTCGTGCCGTGCCCCGGCATCTCCACGATGCCGCCGCTGGCGTCGTAGAACCGGGTGGTCTGCGACGCCGGGTCCAGCTCGGCGCGCGAGTAGGCGGGCGCCGGGGCGCCCGGGTAGGGCGCCATCCGGCTGACGCCGAGTGGCGGCGGGGTGGGTAGGCCCGAGGGCAGCGGGGTTCCGGTGGGCATGCGATCGGCGTGGCTGAACATGTCGTGGTCCTCCATTGGTTGCGGATCTGATGGGTTCGCCGCGCGCAGTGGGTGATGATCCGTGCAGGCTCGCCGGTGCGCGCGGCGGGGTGGTGCTGCCCCGCGGGGGTGGGGGCGTCCTCCCCGGCAGGAGGGAGATCAGGGGCCGGGCGGTCAGTTGCCCTGGGGAAGCTCGGACAGCGCCTTGCCGGTGTCCGGCGGGTCGGTCATGCCGAGGTGGTCGAGGCCGGCGCGCAGGAACCGCGGGTCGGTGAGGTGGCCGAACGCCAGCGACGTGGCCCAGTACGGGCCGGGCGCGGCCATGCGGCGTAGCGAGGGCAGCACGATCTCGACGGGACGTGACACCCACACACCGCCCGGGTGGAGCCAGTGCCGGGAGCCGGTCGCGGGGACGAGCCAGAGGAGTAGGTTGTGCTCGTCGTCGGCAGCGACCGCACCACACCCGCCGGGCTGGTTGCGGCGCATCCACCAGATCAGATCCTGACCGGCGCTCCGGCCGCTCGTGACGACTATGTCCCACCAGGTGCCGCAGGGGAGCTGCAGGCCCGCGGACTCGGGGAGCGTCGACAGGAGACGGATGACGTCGGACAGGTCGGGTGGCGGCGGAAGCGCAATGGCGGCGTCAGGTTTCCGTGCGGGGATCATCGCTGTCCCTAGGTCGAGTAGGGGTCCGTGTGTGCTCGCGGCGGGCCCCGCGTTACCGGTTGCGCCGAGGCGGGCACTCGCTGGTTATGACGCCGATCGTGGCAACGCCCACCACAGCAGATCCACCACCACATCGACGTCATCTCGGCCCGGAAGGATGACGCGCGATGCAGACAGGCGTCAGACTTGATGCACAGTCAGTCGAAGTTGCTGTTCGGGGAAATGACCGCCTTACCGTTCGTCATGACGCGCTGATCCACCGCAGAGGTGGCACTCATGGCCACGCTCCTCCGGGTCCTTATCGACCAGCAGGGCTGGAACAACTACGCCTCCTTTCGCCGCCGCTACCGTCAGGCAGCAAGGGAACCGGCGGCCGAGGTCCAAGAACCCTCGCTCGCCAATGTGGACTGCTCCGAGAGCACGTATGAACGCTGGTACGACGGCCGGACTAGGTGCTGTTTCTCGGATCTCCTGACGTGATCATGCGTAATGGGTTGACGCTGTTCAGCATGGTTGGCCGTGGAGATCTGACGAATGCGGAGTGGGGGCGGCTGGAGCCGCTCCTGCCTCGTGGTGGTGCGCGTGGCGGTCGGTGGAGCGAGCACCGGAAGGTCATCAACGGGGTGCTGTTCCGGGCCAGGACGGGGGTGCCGTGGCGAGACCTGCCGGAGCGCTTCGGGCCGTGGGAAACGGTCTACAAGCGGCATCGCCGCTGGTCGGCGGACGGTACGTGGGACATGCTGCTGGCGCGCGTGCAGGCGGCCGAGAACGCCGAGGGCAGGATCGACTGGGATGTGTCGGTGGACTCCACGACGGCCCGGGCCCATCAGCATGCCGCCGGCGCCCGCAAGGCCGCTCCACCCGTGATTACTCCTGAAAAGGGGCCTCACAGCGGGGCAAACCTGGGCGATCCGGCACTGGCGAGCCTGTCCGTCCGCCTGGCGGAGGTGGTCAGGCAGGCGAGTGCTTAGGCCGTTCGCGCGGCGGCTTCACCACGAAGATCCACCTGTCGGCCGACGGCCGGTGCCGTCCGCTGTCGATCGTTTTGACGCCCGGTCAACACGGCGATAGCCCGCAGTTCCAGGCCGTACTGGAGAAGATCTCGGTGCCGTGCGTAGGGCCTGGTCGGCCCCGCACCCGGCCGGACAGTGTCAGCGCGGACAAGGCCTACAGCTCCCGCAACAATCGCCGCTACCTGCGGCGACGCAAGATTCGGCACACCATTCCCGAGCCGAAGGACCAGCGGGCCAACCGCCGCAGGCGGGGCTCGGCCGGCGGTCGGCCGACCGGCTTCGACAAACAGCGGTACAAGAAACGCAACGTCGTCGAGCGGGCGATCAACCGCCTCAAGAACTTCCGGGCAGTGGCCACCCGCTACGACAAACGCGCCTACACCTACCTCGGAACCGTCACCGTCGCAGCCCTGGTGATCTGGCTCCGCACATGATCCGAGGAACAGTGCCTAAGCCGCAAACCGACGCCCGCCAAGTGCTTGAGCACCAGTTCCGGCGACCGATCACGGAACTGCTCTCCGAGGTGTCCGACTCCCAGGGGCACACCCGCCACCAGCCGGAGTCCGTCAGCGCGCCAGACACACCGCTCCGCGCCGACCCGGCCGCGGACCTGCACATGATGGGAAGGCAAGCCGCTATGGCCGCACGACGCGCGATGGAATTCGCGATGGGGGCAGAGAACCACCAGATCGGGCCCGAGACACTGGCGTTCCTGCAAGAGGAGGTCGGCCGCCTGGCCGGCCTCTACACCCGCGTCCCCCTCGGCACGATCCTCCACGACCTTACCGACCTCCAGGACCGCACGTTCCGCCTGTTGGAGAGCGGCCGGGCCAAGCCCGCTCAGCATCGGGACCTGTACCTCCTCGCCGCAGTGCTCTCCGGCATGCTCGCGAAGGCCAGCCACGACCTGCGCGACCCGCGCAGCGCGATGATGCAGGCCCGCACCGCGGCTGTCTGCGCCGAACAAGCCGACCACACGGCCATGAGCGCCTGGGTCCTCGGCCTGCAGTCCCTGATCTCCTACCGCCCTGACGACGCCCTGCACTACGCCCGCAAGGGGAGCGTGGCGGGCGTGGATGTCCACGGCAGCGTCGGCGTGTGGCTCGCGAGCCTCGAAGCCCGCGCTGCTGCGGCCCTCGGCGATGCCGCCACCGTCGAGACCGCCAACCACCGTGCTACGGCACTGCGCGACCGCACCACTCCCGACGACCTGGACGCCTTCGGCGGGCATTTCACCTTCCCCACGATCCGCCAGGACTACTACGCGGTGGAGGCCCGCGTGCTCCTCGGGCAGGGCAACGCCGAGCTGGTCCGCAGCGCCGAGAGCGCCGTGCGCGGATTCGCCAACCACGGCGACCCGAATTGGGCCTTCGGCGATGAGGCAGGAGCACGGACGAACCTCGCCCTTGCCCGGCTCTACCTGGACGACCTCGACGGCGCCGCCGAGGCCGTGCACCCCGTGCTGGACCTGCCGGCCGCGCAGCGCAACGCCCCCATCATCAGCTCTGTCGAGCGCGTCCGGACGTCCCTCACATGCGGGCCCGTGCGAGACGCGGCCACCGCGCGCGAGCTGCGCGAAGAGATCACCGCGTTCGCCAGCCGCCCGGCTCTCGCGCTGCCCCGCTGATCGCCAAGGGTAGAGTCCCCGGCATGAATCCGGTCACCCGCCACGATGCCCGCCTGTCCCTCCGTGAGCTCACCCTGGACGACGTGGACGCCGTCCACGCCATCTACGGCAGCCCGGAGGCGACGGAGCACCTGAGCTTTCCTCCTCGCTCCCGCGAGGAAGTAGGCGGCGTCGTGGCGCGTGGCATTGCTGCGGCTGCTGCAACCCCCCGCGATGAGTTCGCGGTCGCCGTCGTCGAACGGGAGAGCGGGCAGCTCATTGGCTACGCCCGGCTGGCCCTGGACCCGCACCAGCAGCGCGCCGCCACGATCGGTTTCGCGCTCCGCCCCGACGCGTGGGGAGTCGGCTACGGCCGCGAGACGGTTCACCTCCTCCTCGCTCTGGCCTTCGAGGGTCTTGACCTTCACCGTGTCTGGGCCGCACGTTCCCCGCACAACACAGCCTCCGAGAAGACCCTCCTTGCCGCCGGTATGACCGAGGAGGGTCGCATCCGCGGGCACGTCCTCGTCCGAGGGGCGTGGCGGGACTCCATCACCTACGGCATCCTCCGCGAGGAGTGGCAGCCCGCTGCGGGATGAGCCCGAGGCTCACCGGCGCTTGGCGGCGCGATGGACCGCGCCGCCCCGGGCGACGGTGTACAGGTCGGTCGGGACCGGCCAGCCCTTCTGGCCGACGTGCTCGCCGTTCAGCCACCGCGCTCACTTGCTGTAGTCCGTCTCCAGCCCGTTCCCCGTGATGCGGATGCCGGGCGGCACCATCCGCGAGGCGCCCGACAAGCTCGGCCACGGCGTGCCGCAGCGTTACGAACAGCGCCTGATTCGCCGGGTGGCCTGGCCCGGCGTCCAGGTACCGGGCGACGACGGCCCGGTGCACCGGCAGCCAGAGCCGCAGCGGCGCGCGCGCTGACCGGGGGAGCACGAACTCGTGGTCGGTAGCGGCGGTCCGGCCGGGCAGGTTCACCGTCAGCCGGATACGGGACTCGTTCCACAACACCTCGAGGGCGGCGAGCAGCCGTAGCCGGTGCGACTCGCGGCGCGGGTGCATGGGGGGCTCAGTGCCCGGCGCAGCACGACGTGCCATCATCGGCCGGTGCTTGGTCATTGGACCGGTTCGGTCTTCTACGCCCTTCTCGCCATCGTCAGCCTCGTGTCGGCCGTCCGTCACTCCGTCCAGCGTCAGTGGACAGCTGTGGTCCGGGACACCTCGGGCATGCTCGGTTTCGCTTGCCTCAGCAGCATCGGTGACGGGCCCCACCTTCCCGCCGCCTTTGTCGTAGCGATGTTCTTCTGCGCCATTGCGCTTGCCGCTGAGCTGCGCATCAAGTTCGATAAGCGCAAGAAGCAGTCAGCGGCGTAGACCTCGCCGACGCAAACCCCCTACGGTGCCAACGCGTGCGCGTGCACGACCACGCCCGGGGCGTTGACCCCGGCCGCGAGGACGCCGATGCCGAGCAGAGTGATCCCGGCGGCCTGGAGCACGTGGAGCGTCTTACCGCGTCCATGGCAGACTCCTCAGGTGGTCAGACCGGCGCTGGTCAGCCAGATGTGTTCGCAGGTCGCCGACGCATCGTGGAGCTTCTCGCGGGATTCCTGTGAGGCGTGGTAGAAGGTCCGTTCGATCATCCAGCACAGGGCGCGTGCCATCGCCGGTGCCTGGTCGGGTGCGGCGCCGGCCTGGATGCCGGCGCGTTCCAGGACGGCGGTGATAGCCGCAATGAACAGGTCAGCCGTGTGGTTCCACAGCTCGCCGATCTCGGGCACGGTCAACGACAGGTCGATCGCCGTGCGCATGACCAGGCCGTGCTCATTCCACAGCTCAACCGTGCGCTGCATGGCTGCCGCGATGGCCCGGCGCGGCTCGTCTGCCTCCGCGGTGGCCCTAGACCGCTCCCACAGGTGCTCGACGGTCCGGGCCACGAGTGCCGTGACCACTTCTTGCTTGGAACCGTAGTAGAAGTACAGCGCGCCGCGGGTGATGCCGGCGCCCTGGGCGATGTCGCCGACGGTCATGGCCTCGTAGCCCTTGTGCGCCAGCAGGGCCTCGCAGGTGTCGAGGATGGCCCGCTCCCGGACGTCGCCCTTGCGTTCGGCGGCGCGACGGCTCCGCGCGGGGTGGTGGGCGGGCATCAGAGCTGCGCGCCGTCGGCGAAGTCGGTCGTACGGGAGAGTGCCTCCCATGCGCGGATGTCCTCGTCCACGGCCGCGCGGGCGGCGGTGACCAGTCGCAGCGCGTCCGAGCCCAGGACGAGGTGGGCCGGCGGGCGCTCGACCGAAGTGATGTGCACGAGGGCGTCCCCGGCTTTGGCTGGATTGCCCAGCTGGTTGCCGCTGGCCTTCTGCCGCGCTTCGCGGATCGGGGTGAACAACTCGTCGTAGTCGTCGACGGTCCGCTCGGCGCGTGTCATGGACCGTCCGGCCCAGTCGGTGCGGAAGGAGCCGGGCTCGATCGCCGTCACGTGGATGCCGAACTGCGCGACTTCCTTGCCCAGGGCCTCGAGGATGCCTTCCAGGGCGAACTTGCTGCCACAGTAGGCGGACATGCCGGGCACGGCCATGAGCCCGCCCATGGAGGTGACGGCCATCAGATGTCCGCGGCGACGTCGGCGCATGTGGGGCAGCGCCGCCCGCAGCGTGGCCACCGCCCCGAACACGTTGACCTCGAACTGCCGCCGCACATCGGCCAGCGGGGTTTCCTCGAAGGTTCCCTCCAGGCCGTAGCCGGCGTTGGCGACGATGACATCCAAAGGACCGACGCTCTGCTCCACCTCCGCGACCACACTGGGGACGGCGTCATCGTCCGTCACGTCCAGCAGGCGACCGTGAGCGTTACCGGGCCTGAGTTCTTCGAAGGCCCGCAGGTCCTCCTCGGAGCGGACTGTGCCGACGACGGTATGACCTGCGGCCAGGGCGGCCTCGGCGAAGGCACGTCCGAGGCCCGTGCTGACGCCGGTGATGAGCCAGTTCTGCTTCTGCACTGTTCCTCCAGAGAGGTCTTGCGAGGACGCGGACCGTTCGTCCACCAGAAAGTCTACACGATGTCGATTTTTACCGTCACCATGTCGATTCTGGTAGTCCTCACGGGGTGGAGTACTCAAAGTCATCCGCGTGCCCCGCCCCGCCCGAATCGGCGCCGCCAGGGCCCAGTAGCCAGGCCGTCAACCAGAACCGCACCCCGATCACCACAGGGACACCCAGCGAGGCCGGAGGGAAGATGGGGGCTTGGCCACCGGCAAGCCGCCAAGGTGATCTTGCGGGGGCTCGGAATGTCGGCCCGGACCGGCTCGGCGGTACCCGCGCGAAGGGCAGCGAGGTGTTTGCGGACGACGTGGCGGCTGCCGCGATAGCCGCGAGCCTGGATCTCCAGGCACAGCCGGGTGCCGCTGACCTGGCCTTGGGCTTGGGTGAATTGGGCGTTGAGGTATGCCTTGAACGGCTCCAGGACGCCGTTTGGGCGGCGCTCGCGGGCGGAGGCCAGCAGTTCGTCGAGGTTCGTGTTGCGGAAGCGGCGCACGGTCTTGCGGTCGAGGTTCAGACGGCGGGCGATGGCGCTGATCGTCCAGCGTTTCTCCAGCAGGCGGTTGATGTCCTCGTAGCGGTGGCGGGTGCGTTCGATGATTTGGGTGCGGGGCAGTTCCGCGGGCGGTAACAGCATCGGGGGCGGCTCCGGCACCTCGGTCACCGTCTCCTCCTCGGCACGTTTGCGCAAGCAGTCGCGGTGCTGGTGGCAGGTCTTCTCCACCGCGGCGGGCAGGTTTTGCAACAGGTGCCAGCGATCAGCGACTTCCAGAGCGTCCGGGGCGGCTTCCCCGACCGCCTTGGTGTAGGCGGTGGCCCGGTCCCGGCAGATGATCTCGGCTCCCGGAGGCTGGGTAAGCCAGGCCGCGAACGTAGCTGAGGTGCGGTCGGGCAGCACGTCCACGACCTGGCCGGCCTCGACGTCGACCAGCACGGTGCCGTATGTGCAGCCCTTGCGGAAGGCGAACTCGTCGACCCCCAGCACTCGTGGCGCACGGTCCGGCACCGTCGGCGCCGTCAAAAGCTTGAGCAGCCGGGTCCGGCCCGCGGCCAGCCGCAGGCGGCGGCACAATCGCCCGGCCGGACGGCCGCCCAGCTCCACCGCGATCGACCGCAGCCACCCCGTCAGCTCGACGCTGGAGCGACGGTGGCGCTCGGACAATCCCGGCACCTGCTCGACGAACGTCTTGCGGGAACACCTCTTCCGATCACAGAAGTACCGGCGGACCCGCAGGCGGACTGTGACTTGGTGAGACGCCAACGGCCTGTCAGTCAAGGTTCGTTGGTATGTGCTGTGTATGCGCCTCGCCTGTCTCCGGCAGTCGGGGCACCGGTCCGAGCGAGCGGTAGACACCGCCTCCACCACGAGGACGTCGGTGGAGGCGCTGACGCGCTCCACTCGCACATCAATTCCGGGAAACAGCACAGCCTCGACCGTTGTGCTTGCCATGCCGGGTCATACTCTGCCGAAATGATCCCCCGCTCACCCCTATGGCCTGGAGATTCACGGAACTGCGGACAGAGCCGATTTCAAAGATCCTCATCACCATGCGGTCCGGTGCGGCTGCTGTGACGGCGGAGGCGGGGGAGTCACTGATGGGGAAGCCTGGTAGTCGCAGAGGCTGAGGAGTTCGCCGGTGTGCGTTCGGCGAGGCCACACCGACGTGGCGCGCGCGGTCTTCTCGACGACGCTACGGACCCTCTGGTCACCCAGCATCGTGCATACAGAATCAAACGGTTCATCAGCCCATCCGGTAATGGGGGTATGGAGCATCGGCGAACGTCAGCTGCGCCCGGACTCTTCCACAGCCCAGATGTAGCCCAGTTCGGCGAGGGCGGTCCGTTGCTTCGCGTCCAGCCGGTCACGCCTGGCCTTCTGAGAGGTCGTTAAGTCCGATCTTCCCTGGTTCGCGATCGCTCGATCGTGTTACTGATCCTCGTCCCGGCCGACTGCTCGTCATGTCCATGCTGGGATGCGGGCATGGAGCGAAGACCGTATCCGAGCGACCTATCGGATGAGCATTG
>NZ_JBHYMQ010000053.1:0-62914 GCF_042742985.1 Streptomyces sp. NPDC058864
AAATCGGCCGGGACAACAGAATCCGCAGGAACGCGCGTACTCATATACACCAGCATCCCCCCACACCCCCCGACCGGCGAATCAAACACCGCACGGCCCGGGCGGCGCGGAACCGCTCCCGGCCGGACCGGCCGGGAGCGGGCCGCGCGCCGTGCGCGGAGGTCAGGCGGGCGCGCCGGCGAACTTCGGGTTCGCGCCGTACTGGTTCTCCGAGGGCTGGCCCTCGATGCAGAAGAAGACCAGCAGGACGATCGCGCCGATGACCGGCACGAGGCCGATCAGCAGCCACCAGCCGGAGCGCCCGGTGTCGTGCAGGCGGCGGACGGAGACGCCGAGCGTGGGCAGGAGCACCGCGAGCGCGTAGACCGACTGGAGGTAGTCGAAGCCGATGGCGCGCCCCACGAAGAGGAGCACGATGCTGACCACCAGGTTGACCAGCGCGAACATCCAGTATTCGGTGCGGCGCGCGCGTCCGCCGAAGACGGCGTACTGCTTGAGCACGTCCAGGTACCAGTGCATGCGGAACCCCCCAAGGTCGACGACCGGAAACCCGTCCGGAACGGCCGGGCAGGCGGAATGTACGATTTTGTAGTGCACGGGTCAAGATATCCGGCAGTAGGAGTGCTCGATCCGTTCCATGACCTTCCGGTCGGACCCTCCCGATGGCGGGCCGGCAGTCATACACCGCGGCTTCCGGGGTAGACGGGGCGCGAACGGCCGGACCCACCGGCCGGCGCGCACACCCACCGCGGAGGTCCTCCGATGTCCCCCCAGCCCCAACCGGGCCGGCCCACGGCGTCCATGACGTTCGACCACATGCTGGAGCGGGTGCGGTACGACGGCGTCTACCCCACCCGGGAACGCGCCGAGGAAGCCGTACGGGCGGTGCTCGCCGCCCTGGGGCGCAGGCTCATCGGCGACGAACGCGTCGCGCTGGCCGCGTGCCTGCCCGTCGAGGCGGCGCTGGTCTTCACCGCCGAGATCCCCGAGATCCGTCCCATCACCTGCGGCGCCTTCGTCGATGACCTGGCCGCCCGCACCGGCGGCACCTCCGCCACCGCACGCTGGGACAGCTGCACCGTGCTCGCCGTGGTCGCCCGGCTGGCCGGCCGTGACCTGACCACGCGCGTCCTGCACCAGCTGCCGTGCGAATACGCCCCGCTGTTCGGCCGCGACGACCTCGTCGGCGCGGCCTGAGCCGGCCGCCCCGGGGCGGCCGCGGCGGTCACAGGTGCCGCATCCACAGGTTGGACTCGGCGTAGACGCCCCGGTCCCGCTCGCGGTCGATCTCCACGAGGTCGAGCGCTCCCGGTACGACGTAACTGCCGGTCCGCGGGAAGGCCATGTCCGCCCACGTCTCCCACTCGGCCACGGTGCCGGGGATCACCATGGAGCGCGGCGCGGGCGCGAGGACGGTCGCCCCGAGCCGTTGGTGGGTGCGGATCCAGGGGTCCAGGTGCAGTCCGTCGGCGCGCGCCCAGCCGGCGAAGTCCTCCATCGCCGCCAGCGGGTACCGCGCCTTGAGGGTGGGCCGCACCGGCACGATCACCCGCCGCAGGCCGGTGTCCACGGCGCGGTCGCGCAGCGCGGTGAGCACCCTGCCGGCCAGTCCGCCGCCGAGGCGGTCCGGGCGCACGGCCGCGACCATGACGCAGAGGGTGTCCGGTGGCACGGAGGCCTCGTGCCCGATCACCGCCTCGGCCATGGCGCCGTCGTAGCCGTCGGGCAGCGTGCCGACGTCCCCGTCCCAGCGCAACGGGACCCCCGCCCCGCCGGCGACCACCTCGCCGCCGTCGAGCAGCAGCACGTCGAACCGCGGGAAGTACTCCACCGCCCGGCGGCGGTACTGCGCCGAGGACGGGGCGTGCAGAACGAACTCCGGCCACCCGCCCCAGAGCGCGGCCCTCGCCTCCCCCCGGAGGTCGGGGCGCTCACTTGCCGTCACGATCTCCGTCCCGAGCACGCGGTGATCCTAGAAGGATCGTGCTCCCGCGCGACACCCCCCGGTGCGCGACGCCCCGGGGTGGACTACGGACTCGACCACGGACTTCCGGGGCGCGGTGAGGGGTGCCGCGGACCGAGAGTGGGAGCATCGCCCGCGATGGGCGCCGCCCACGAAGAGGAGCCCCGATGTCCGCGCCCAGCCTGGAGAAGACGGCGCCGACCGAGAGCGCCCCGGACCTCGCCCCGGAGGACCTCCGGGAAGCGGAGGCCGTGTTCGCGGACGCCCGTGGGCTCCTATTCGGGATCGCCTACCGCATGCTCGGCAGCGTTCGTGAGGCCGAGGACATCCTCCGGGCCGTTCGGACCTACTGGCGGGCCCACGACCGGTCCGGGGTGCGGGACCCACGGGCGACCCTGATCACGACGGTGACCAGGCTCGCGATCGTCGAGCTGCACTCCGCGAGGGCCCGACGGGAGGACTACGTGGGCTTCTGGCTGCCGGAGCCGGTCGCCACCACGAGCGACCCCGCGGTGGGCGCCGCGAACGGGGAGGCGCTGGATGTCGCGGAGCTGACGCTGATGGGCGGACTCACTCCGGCGGAGCGGGCGGCCTACGTGCTCCGGGATGCGTTCGACTGCCCGTACGGACGGATCGCGGAGATCATCGGCCTGTCCCAGACCGATGTGCGCCGCCTGGTCGTGCGGGCGCGCGAGTTCCTGGCCGGGGTCCCCCAGCGGTGCGCGGAGGGGTGAGAGTGCTGCAGCACGAGGCCGAGCCGGCTCGTCACGCGGTGCCGCCGGGGCGCCGGCCCGGCCGTGACGGCGGGGCCGCCACACCCCACCGGCTCTCAGTCGGAGTGCGTCCCGCCCGCGCCCCCGGTGTCCGCGGCTGGGGCGGACGCGAGGGCGCCCCGCAGGGCGCGACGGGAACTGATCCCGAGCTTCGTGTACACCTTCCGCAGGTGCCACTCCACGGTGTGCGGGCTGATGAACAGCTCCGCACCGATCTTCGGGTTCGTCATGCCGCCTGCGGCGAGGGTCGCGATCTGCGACTCCTGCGGGGTCAGCGCGCTCGCTCGTCCGGTCTCCCGTGCCCGGACGCGCTCGCCGCTGGCGAGCAGCTCGCGGCGGGCCCGTTCGGCGAACGCGTTCGCCCGCATTCCGTCGAACATCCCGTGGGCCGTGCGAAGGTGTTCGCGGGCGGCCGAACGGCGGTGGGTCCGGCGCAGCCACTCGCCGTACAGCAGATGGGTGCGCGCCACCTCCACGGCCACCCGATCGCGGCCGAACTCCTCGATCGCGGTCCGGTACAGGCCGTCGGCCTCGTCACTGTCGTCGGTGAGGAGAGCCTGGCTGCGGGCGCCGGCGCCGCGGGCCCATCCGGAATCGGCGGCGCGGGTCAGTTCGAGCAGCCGGGCGAGCGAGGCGCGCGCCTGGTCGAGTTCGCCGCACCGGGTCGCTGCCTCGACGTGTTCGACCAGCGACAGACCGGTGAAGTTGAACCCGTCGTGCTCGATGCCGGAACGCGCGGCCACCAGGGCCCGGTCGTAGCGTGCCAGGCCGTTGAACAGCACGCCTTGGATGTAGCCCATGGCGCCCAGGAGGGACACCTCGCCACCTTGCGCCGCTCTGGCCCTGGCGTCCTCGATGATGCCGGCGGCCACGTCCTCGTCGCCCCGCCAGGCGGCCAGGACGAGCGCCGCGTACTTGTGCGGGGCGTGGCCGGTCGCGGCGGCGATCGCGTCGGCCTCGTCGATCATCCGGGCCGCCTGGGCGAAGTCTCCGTAGTGGATGTGCACCCCGCCGGCGTAGATCAGTGCCGGTGGCAGCACGCCGAGCGCTCCGATGTCGCGGGCCAGGCGCACCGCACGGGTCGCCAGGGTGTCCCACGCGTGCAGGTCCCAGGCGTGGTGGATGAACGCCTCCAGGGCGACCGGGACCAGGAGGAGCCAGCGCATGACCGCCTCCCGGGTCCCGAGGTCCTCGTGCGCAAAAGGCTCCAGCGCGCGACACAGCGCCGGCACGCCGGTCTCCCAACCGTCCGCGAGGAGCGTGGCCACACCGTCCAGGAGCAGGTCGGCGGCCTCGGCGCCCGATGGGGGCGCCCCGGACCCGCGGGCAGCGATCGCCGCGGCGCGGGCACCTGTCGGACCGTGGACCCTGCCGGCGAAGATGGTCGCGCTGATCGCCTCGAGGTAGGTCTCCCGTGCCAGTGGCGACCCGGCGGTGGTGAACTGTGCGGCGGCGTCGAGGAGAAGGGGCGCCGCCTCGTCGCTGCGGCTGCGGGCGAAGAGGATCCTGGCACGCAGGCGCGCCAGGCGGGCCCGGTCCAGGGGGCTGAGGGGACTCAGCTCGGCCAGCGTCGCCTGCTCCGTGGCACGGTCGGGCGAGGCGGCCGAGAAGTGCGCCTCGGCGGCCGCGAGCGCTCGGCGCCCACGCGACCAGGGGTCCGGCGTCACCTCGGCCGCGCGCTCCAGCAGAACCGCCTCGGCGGCCATGCCGCCGCGCTGCCGCGCCCGGTCGGCGGCCTGCTCCAGCCCCGCGGCGACCTCCTCGTCCGCCCCGTCGACGGCCTGCGCCGCGTGCCAGGCGCGCCGGTCGGGATCCAGGACCGGATCCGTGGCCTCCGCCAGCGCGCGGTGCACCGCTCGGCGTTCCTCGGCGTCGGCTTGGTGGTAGACCGCGGAACGGACCAGCGGGTGGCGGAACCGGAGGGACTCACCGAACTCGATCAGGCCGGCCGCCTTGGCCGGAGCGGCATCGGGAGTGATCCTCATGGCGGCGGCCGCGCGGACCAGCAGGCGCGCGTCACCGACGGGTTCCGCCGCGGCGATCAGCAGCAGCGTCCGGGTCGAAGCCGGCAGCGAACCGAGCCGGTCGGCGAAGTCCCGCTCGACGCGGCTCGACACGGTGCCCTGGACACCCGGGGAGCCGGAGTCGAAGCCGTAGGCCAGCTCGGCGGCGCTGCGGCCGCGGGAGAACTCGAGCAGCGCGAGCGGGTTGCCGTGCATCTCGGCCACGAACCTGTCCCGCACCCGCTTCTCCAGCCGGCCGCCGACGGCGGCCTCGAGGAGCTCTCCGGCCGCGGCGGCGTCGAGACCGCCGAGCCGCATCTCCGGCAGGCCGCCGAGCGCGGCCTGCCCCTCGGGGTCGCGTACTGCGAACGTCATCGAGACGGCCTCGGCGAGCAGTCGCCGGGCCACGAACTCCAGTGTCTGCAACGACACCTGGTCCAGCCACTGGGCGTCGTCGACCACGACGAGCACCGGCCGGGTCTCCGAGGCCCGGGTGAGCAGCGTCAGCACCGCGAGACCGACCAGGAAGCGGTCGGGGGGATCTCCGGCCGCCATTCCGAACGCCACGCGGAGCGCATCACGCTGCGGGCCCGGCAACGCGTCGACCTCGGCCAGGAACGGCGCACACAGCTGGTGCAGGCTCGCGTAGGGCAGTTCCATGTCGGCCTCGATGCCCCGCGCCCGGGTCACGGTCACCTCTGACGCCCGGGCGGACACGTACTCCAGGAGCACCGACTTCCCGATGCCCGCCTCGCCACGGATCACCCGGACCCGGGACTCACCTTTGCGCAGGCCGGCCAGCAGGTCGTCGAGCTCCTCACACTCGCGATGCCGGCCAACCAGGTCGGGAAGCGGGCTGGCGGTCATGCGGCGCGGCTCCTAGAGGCTGAGGGGACGGCTCCCAGGACGGTTCTCGGGACGATCGCTGAAACCCTACCCGGGACGACTCCCGCCCTCTGGGTCGGACGACCGGGAGACGTGGGACAAACAGTCCTCTATGCGGCAAACAGGGCGCGGTGCGTGTTCAAGGCCACTTGGTGACGAGGACCGTTCCCGGAGCGGCCGATCACCCACCGGGGTGGGCTCAGGACTCCCGTGCGGAGGTGTAGCCGGCGGTCGGGTCCTGCTCCGGCGGGCGCTTGGCGGCGCCGCCCGTCGCCACGATGCGCGAGGCGGCCCGCACGGTGCCGTGGCGGCGGCGCCGCGCGAGGAGGCGGGTGGCGACCAGCACGGCCGCAACCACGGCGACGAGCACGGGGATCGCCACGAGACCGGCCCGGTGGAGCAGTTCGGTGGCGGCCGCACCGGCGAAGTAGCCGAGCAGCACGTTGCCGACGCCCCAGACCAGCGACGCGGCGCTGCTGTAGAGGAAGAAGCGGCGGTACGGCATGCCGGACGCCCCCGCGACGAAGGGCAGGAAGGTGCGGACGAAACCGACGAACCGCCCGGTGAACACCGCCGCGCCGCCGTGGCGCACCAGGAAGTGCTGGGCGCGTCCGATCCGGCTGTCGGGCCGTATCCGGTGCAGCCAGGTGCCCGGGTGGCGCTCGCAGTGCCGGCCGAGTGCGTAGCCGAGGCTGTCACCGACCATGCCGCCGGTGACGACCGCGGCGGCCAGGATCACAGGGTGCAGATCACCCCGGCCGGCGATGGCCGACGCCAGGAGGATGACCGTCTCGCCGGGGAGCAGCAGGCCGACGAACGCGCTGGTCTCCCCCGCCGTCACGGCGAACACGACGACGTACGTCCACCAACCGGCCGCCTCGATCAGGCCGTCCAGGTGCATGGCCGTCAGCCCGCCTGCCGCAGCGGCGCGGCCTCGGGTGCACGGCGCGCCTGCCGCCGGACCGGTACGAGGCGTGCGGTGAACCAGGCGAGCACCGGCACGCCCGCGGCCAGGAGGGCGCCGGCCACCGGGTCGTCGGCGGTCGCCACCGCGGCGGCGACCGAGGAGAGGGCGACCGCCGCGACGGCGGTCCGCGCCCAGGCGGCCGGGACGGCGGCGACGACCGCGAGCGCCGTCAGCAGGTACCAGCCCGCGCCCGCACCGGGCAGCGCGAAGTAGTCCGCCAGGTAGTCGCGGGCGGGTGACGTCCCGCGCACCGGCACCCGGCCCATCGACGCGGAGAGCGCCAGCCCGGCCCCGCTGGACAGCAGCAGCGCCACGGCGACGCGGACGTACACCGCGGGGTGCCGGTTGGCCAGCCAGAGCAGCGCCACCGCCATCAGGGGCCAGGGGGCCACCGCGTGGAGCCGGTCGAGCGCGTGTGCCGCATCCTGCCCCAGTGCCGTCCAGCCATCTCTCGCGGATGGGGGTGGGTTCACGGCGGCCTCCTGATCAGCCGGGTCCGCGTCGCCACTGCGGCGCGTCGACATCGTCTTCCGATCAGGCAACCGGACTTGGCTCTCCACTTATTTCCGCCGTGACGCACCTAACAGCGCGCACGGGACCGGCGGCACGGTCAGTTGAGGCCGTGGCCCTCGCGGCCCGGCGCCCGCAGGCCCTTGGCCTCCGCGTTCCCCAGCAGCGCACGCTCGGTCTGCAGCGGGGTCGGCGCGGCCGGCAGGGGTCCGGTGTGGGCCGGCCTGCAGGCCTCCAGCAGGAAAGCCACCAGGCGCCGCCACGCGTGCGGGGCGGCGCCCCGGGTCACCTCGATGACGCCCGCGTTGGCCATCAGGAACAGGAGAACGTCCTCCGGAACGACATCCGCGCGCAGCACTCCGGCCTCCTGCGCCCGGCGCACGAGTTCGGCCACGGCACGGTTCTGGCGCTCGCAGGAGCCCGCGGCCACCTGTGAGTTGGGGAGTCTGAGAACCAGCAGGTCACTGATGCCGCGGTCGGCCGCCATGGCGGCGCACAGCCGCTCGACGAAGGTGCTGAACCCGGTCCACGGGTCCTCGCAGAGCAGCGCCTCCTCAGCGATGGCCCCCACCTGCGTCAACTCCTCCGCGAAGGCGGCCTCGACCAGTTCCTCGCGCGTGGGGAAGCGCCGGTAGAGCGTGCCCGCGCCGACGCCCGCGCGCTCGGCGACCTCGTCCAACGGCGCGTCGAGGCCCCGCTCCTCGAAGATCTGGCGCGCGGCCGCAACGATCCGCTGCCTGTTGCGCAGGGCATCCGCACGAAGTCCCCGTTCGGCGGATCGGGGGCTCTCGGTCGCTGCCATGTACCCAGCCTACCAAGCGGAGAACCTGCTCCGGATGCCGTCACGCCGGCCCCCGCGGGCCGGTCGCGCGCCTACCGGCCCGCGGCCGTGCCGTCCTCGAGGGAGGTCGCGGGCGGGATGGGGAAGTTGCGGTCGAAGACGTTCTCCGGGTCCCACTCCGCCTTGAGCCGGCGCAGTCGCGCGAGGGCCGGCTCGGGGAAGGCGTCCGTCAGGCGGCCCGGGTCGGTGTCCGTCCCGAAGCTCAGGTACATGCCGTCCAGGTGCGAGCGGAGACGGGCCCACTGGGCGTTCATGCGCAAGGAAGCCGATGGAAGGCATCACTGATGGTGACCACGACCAGCCCCTTGCGCAGGGTGACGGAGCCTGTCCACCAACCGCGGAAGTACCGCACGAGACCCGTGAATCGGCGCGACCCGACCGCGGCCGGACGTCCTGCCCCGGCCTTGCCGCCACAGACGTGTGAACCGGTCAATTCCGCTCCGGCGGCCGTGAATTCAGCCCGCGGAAATATCTGCCGCGAATACGCCCGGCATTCCGTCCCGGAAATCCCATGAAGGCGCGGGAAAGCGGTCGGCATCAATCATATGCTTGCTCCATCAAGTAGATACGGACGACCGCACCCTGTCAACCCTGCGTCGGGCATCCCTCACCGGACCAGCGATGATTCATATCGGCGGACACACCGTCACATCGCCGTACCCGCACGGAAGGCACACCCGGCCACCCGCGATCTCCCGCGCCACGGCACCACGCGGGCACCCCCGCGGCTTTCTGTGATCTTCCCCACCGCGGGCCGAAGGAATACCGGGAACGAGACTCCCAGTTGTTGCCAGGCGTTCGATCACAACTGAACCGGAGGCAGAAATGAACGGCCCGCTCCCCTCTTCGGACGGCAGTGGCAGAAACACCGACGGCACCCGGATCGTCGTCCCGCTGTGGCGGGCCCCGCTCGCGGGACACGGCGTCCGCACGGAGTCACATCCGGGCACCCAGAGTGACCGGCAGGGCCTCCGGGCCCCGCAATGAGCGTCATCACGCCCTACGCGCACCGCGCCCGCCACCTGGCCCACGACGCCGTCTCCTGCCGGGCGGCCCACTCCGGGCCGTCGGCCGCCACCGTGGCCCGGCTCGTCCCGCGCGGTGCCGTCGTCGTGGCTGCCGTCATCGGCTACTTCGGCGTCCGGGGCCTGACCGACAGCTCCCCGGACGCGGCCCTGCACAACGCCGCCCGGGTCCGCGCCGCCGAGCGGCTCCTGCACCTGAACTGGGAATCCCCGTTGCAGGACCTGGTCGTGGACGACCACGCCGTCACACGGGTCCTCAACTGGATCTACATCTTCGGCCACTGGCCCGTCATCACGCTCACCCTCCTGTGGCTGCTCTCCCGGCACCCGGAGGTGTACACGAGGGCGGCCCGCGCGATGCTCCTCTCGGGCGCGGCAGGGCTCGCCGTCTTCGCCGCGTTCCCCGTGGCCCCGCCGCGGCTGGCGGCCCCGGGCATGACGGACACCGTCACGCAGCAGTCCCACGCCTACCGGCTGCTGCAGCCGCCCGCCTTCACCAACCAGTACGCGGCGATGCCGAGTCTGCACGTCGGCTGGAACCTCCTCATGACGCTGGCGGTCCTCGCCGCCACCCGGCAGGTCTGGGTCCGTGTGCTCGCCGTCGCGCTCACCGTGTCCATGGACGCCACCGTCGTCCTGACCGCCAACCACTACGTACTGGACGCCCTCGCGGGCGCCGCCCTGGCCCACGCCGGCTGGTACGCCGCAGGACGTCTCGGGACGGGCGCCCGGACACGCCCCGGCTCCCGCCCCCGGACGGCGGTGGCACGCCGACGGCACACGTGAGACCACCGACGGCACCTCGCCGCCGACCACGGGTCGCGGGCGGCGGCGGGTCCGGCGGACGCGCGCTCAGGAGCCGGCGGAGGCGTCGTTCCGCAACGGGGCTCCCCCTGCCGCCAGGCGCATGAGCGGGGTGTCGAAGTCCACGTCGGCGGCGGTGTGCTCGGCTCGCGTGGCGCTGCCGCCGAACCGGTGCCGGTAGCCGGACCAGGCCCGGTCGGCGATCGCGTCACCGACACCACTGGCCATCAGCGCCGCGAGCTCGACGGCCGCCCGGCCGATGCGGTCCCCCAGCGCCGACGCTCCCCAGTCCTCGGGGGCGGCGAAGACCGAGGTCGGGACGGAGAGGGCGCGCAGGTAGGCGAACATCGGGCGGACCTGGTCCTCGACGACGAGCGCGTGACGCGGGCTGCCCGCCGTAGCCGCGAGCAGCACGGGCTTGGCGACGACGAGGTCGCCGTCCAGGACGTCGAAGAACGACTTGAACAGACCGCTCACGCCCGCGGTGTAGACCGGGGTGGAGGTGATCACGCCGTCCGCCGCGGCCAGTTCGCCGATCGCCGCCTGCAGGCTCTCACCGGGGTGCCCGGAGACGATCGCCCGGGCGATGTCCACGGCCAGCGGGCCGAGTTCGATCGAGCGGGTGGTGGCCGCGCGCCCCTGCTCGCGCAGCGCGGCGACGGACCGGTGGGCGATGCGATCGGCCAGCAGCCTCGACGACGAGGGATCGCTCACGCCCGCGTCGACCACGACGAGGGTGAGCGGGCGGGCGGCGGTCGTGCCGCCGGCCGGGGTGGCTGTGCTCATGGCTCAGCCGACCGGGGGCCGTTGCGCGGCGACCGTGCGATCGCTGTCCTGGTACGGCGAGACGCCGGTGACGTTGTCCCCGCGGTTGGGGTTGGGCCGCGGCTGCCGCGGCTGCGCGTCACCGTACTTCGCCCGCACCAGGCTCGCGTGCGTGGGCGCGTCCGGCACGCCCGGGGCGCGCAGCGCGGCCATCTCCCTGCGGAGCACCGGCACCACCTCGGTGGCCAGCAGTTCCACCTGCTCCAGCACGACCTCGAGGGGCTGCCCCATGCCGTCCACGTTCCACAACTGGCGCTGGTAGTCGCCGAAGCGCTCCCGGAAGTCCATCGTCTTGTCGATGACCTCCTGCGGGCTGCCCACCGACAGCGGGGTGAGCTTGCGGTACTCGTCCAGCGAGCTCCCGCGGAACAGCGGGAAGCCCTCGAAGTACGGGCGGAACGCCGCGACCGCGTCCTGCGAGCGCCTGGCGATGTGGACCTGGCCGCCGAGGCCGACGATCGCCTGCTCCGGGGAGCCGTGGCCGTGGTGCGCGAACCGCCCGCGGTAGAAGGCGACGAGCCTTTCGAAGTGCCCGTACGGCGCGAGGACGTTGTTGGCGAAGAAGCCGTTGCCGTAGTACGCGGCCTGCTCGGCGATCTCGGGGGTGCGGATGGAACCGTGCCACACGAAGGGCGGCACGTCGTCGAGGGGGCGCGGGGTGGAGGTGAAGCCCTGCAGGGTGGAACGGAAGTTGCCCTCCCAGTCCACCACGTCCTCCCGCCACAGGCGGTGCAGCAGGTTGTAGTTCTCCAGGGCCAGCTCGACGCCCTTGTGGATGTCCTGCCCGAACCAGGGGTAGACCGGGGCGGTGTTGCCGCGGCCGAGGACGAGGTCGACCCGGCCCTTGGCGAGGTGCTGCAGCATCGCGTACTCCTCCGCGATGCGCACCGGGTCGTTGGTGGTGATCAGCGTGACGGAGGTGCTCAGCGTGATCCGCTCGGTGAGCGCCGCGATGTGGGCGAGGATCGTGGTCGGTGAGGAGGGGATGAACGGCGGATTGTGGTGTTCGCCGATGGCGACGACGTCCAGACCCACCTCGTCGGCGCGCCGCGCGATGCGGACGATCGCGTCGATGCGCTCCGCCTCGCTCGGGGTGCGTCCGCTGACCGGGTCCCGTGTGACGTCGCCGACTCCGAAGATGCCGAATTGCATGGTGGTCCGTCTTTCTGGTGCGGGAACGGATGGTGGGGTGGTTCAGGCGTCCGCGCCGGCGGGCGCACTCCGGTGGCGCGAGGGACCGGAGGCGAGCTCCGCCCGTACGCGCGGGGCGACTTCGGTGCCGAAGAGCCGGATGTTCTCCATCAGGTGCGCCTGCGGCATCGGGCCCATCCCGTACTTCAGGTCGAACCGGGTGGCGCCGAGGACGCGCATGGTCCTGACGATCCTGCGGGCGACGGTCGCGGGCGAGCCGACGTAGAGCGAGCCGTAGGCCCTTTCGTGCTCGTAGTACTCGCGGGTGATCGGCGGGAAGCCGCGCTCGCGGCGGGCCTCGAGCATGAAGCTCTCGTAGTACGGCCAGTACTCCTCGCTCGCCTGCTCGTCGGTCGCGGCGACGTGTCCCGGCGAGTGCAGGCCGATCGGCCGCGGGCCGTACCCGGCGGCCGCCGTGGACCGGCGGAAGAGCTCGGTGAGCCGGGCGAGGCGGGCCGGGTTGCCGCCGATGGCGCCGAGCATGAGGTTGAACCCGTACCTGGCCGCCCGGACGACCGACGCGGGACTGCCGCCGACACCGACCCACGTCGGGAGGGCCCCGGAGGCGGTGCGCGGGAAGACCTGGAGTCCGGGCAGCGCGGCCCGCGTCGTGCCCGTCCAGGTGACCGGACGCTCGGTGCGCAGCGCGGCGAAGAGCTCCAGCCGTTCCTCGAAGAGCCGCTCGTAGTCGGCGAGGTCGAAGCCGAACAGGGGGAAGGACTCCTTGCTCGACCCGCGGCCGAGAATCACCTCCGCGCGTCCCCGGGAGAGCGCGTCGAGCGTGGCGTACCGCTGGAACACGCGCACGGGGTCGTCGGAGCCAAGTACGGTGACGGCCGAGCCCAGCCGGATCCGCGAGGTCCGTGCCGCGACGGCGGTCAGCACCAGGTCGGGGGCCGAGAGCGGCATCTCCTCGATGTGGTGCTCCCCGAGCCCGAAGAAGTCCAGCCCTGCCCGTTCCGCCTGCACGCCCTCCTCGACCAGCGTGCGGAGGTTCTCGGGCTGACCGTGGGGACGTCCCACCGGGTCCGTGGTGATGTCCCCGAAACTGTCGACGCCGATGACGACGGGGAAGGACTCGTCCGCCTCCATGGCGCACCTCCCAATGTTTGACTCATCAAGCATATGCACATGATTGACTCGTCAAACAAGTGGGTGGATGTGTGATCCGCGCCGGGAGCGGACGAGGGGCGGGCGGACCGCCGCCCGCCCCCCTGCGGTTCGACGCCGAGGCGCCCGCGGTGTCACGGAACGCGCGCGGTCCACTCCGGGGAGCCGAACTTCACGGCGGCGAGTTCCTCGGCGCGGGCCAGCTCCTCGGCGGTGACGCTCCCGTCGGTGAGGCCGTAGCGGGCGCGGAAGGACTCGATCATGCGGTCGATGACGGCCTCGCGCGGCAGCCCGGTCTGGCGGCGCAGCGGGTCGACGCGCTTCTGCGCGCTGCGGGTGCCCTTGTCGGACATCTTCTCGCGCCCGATGCGCAGCACCTCGAGCATCTTGCCGGCGTCGATGTCGTAGGACATCGTCACGTGGTGCAGCACCGCCCCCGCCCCGCCGTCCGGGGCGACCACGCGTTTCTGCGCGGCGCCGGCGATCTTGCCGGCCTCGGTGGCGATGTCGTTCAGCGGCTGGTACCAGGCCTTGATGCCCATGTCGCCGAGGGCGTCGAGGACCCAGTCGTCGAGGTAGGCGTAGGAGTCGGCGAACGACAGCCCCGACACCAGGGAGGCGGGGACCGAGAGGGAGTAGGTGATGGTGTTCCCGGGCTCCACGAACATCGCGCCGCCGCCCGAGATCCGCCGTACGACGGTCAGACCGTGGCGCGCCGCGTTGTCCGCGTCGACCTCGTTGGCGAGGGACTGGAAACTGCCGATGACGACCGCCGGGGCGCCCCACTCCCACACGCGCAGGGTCGGCGGGCGCCGGCCGGCCGCGACCTCCGCGGTCAGGACCTCGTCGAGGGCCATGTGCAGGGCCGGGGACTGCGGCGCCTCGTGGATCAGCTGCCAGTCGTAGTCGGTCCAGTCCGTGGCCTGGGCGAGGGCACGCCGTACGGCGACGGCGATCCCCTCCGCGGTCAGGCCGTACATGACCGTCCCCTCGGGCAGGGCCGCCTCGATCCGGGTCGCGAGGCCGGCGGCGTCGGTATCGGCGGGAGCGCCCTCGAGCGCCCGGTCGATGGCGGAGATCGCCTCGTCCGGCTCCAGGAAGAAGTCGCCGGCGACGCGGACGTTGCGGAGCACCCCGTCGCGGTCGTCGAGGTCCACGACCACGAGCTTCCCACCGGGCACCTTGTACTCACCATGCATGACGACGACAACCGCCCCGGCCGTCTCTTTAGTCCCGGCGGCTGCGCAGGGCACGGACGGGGCGGGCGGGGCGCGCGCCGCCGCGGGGCGGATGTGCCTGTACTGAGGGGCGCCACGATGGAACACTGAGTCCGCAACCAGTCGTTCAGGGGGATCCGACATGACTGCCGCCCGGCCGGGCCACGAGCCCGCCACCGGTTCGCCGCTCGCAGCGCAGCGCGGTGGGCCGACCGTGCTGCGCATCGTCCTGGGCACGCAGCTGCGCCGGCTGCGCGAGTCCCGGCGGATCAGCCGGGAGGCGGCCGGTGAGGCGATCCGCGCGTCGCACGCGAAGATCAGCCGCCTGGAGCTCGGGCGGGTGGGCTTCAAGGAGCGCGACGTCGCCGACCTGCTCACCCTGTACGGCGTGACCGACCCGCAGGAACGCGCCGACCTGCTCGCGCTGGCCCGCCGGGCCAACAACCCCGGCTGGTGGCACCAGTACGCCGACGTCCTGCCGAGCTGGTTCGAGACGCACATCGGTCTGGAGGAGGCGGCGCACACCATCCGCACCTACGAGGTGCAGTTCGTCCCCGGCCTGCTGCAGACCGAGGCGTACGCCCGGGCTGTCACCCGGCTCGGCCACCCCCGCGCGACCGAGCGGGAGATCGGCCGCCGCGTCGACCTGCGGATGACCCGTCAGGAACTGCTCGCCAAGACGGACGCGCCGCAGCTCTGGGTCGTCCTCGACGAGGCGTGCCTGCACCGGCCCCTCGGTGGTGCGGAGGTGATGCGGGGTCAGCTGGAGCACCTGATGAAGGTCGCGGCGCTCCCCAACGTCACGCTGCAGATCGCCCCGTTCGACATCGGCGGTCTCGCCGCCGCGGGCGGCCCCGTCACCATCCTGCGCTTCTCCGAGCCCGACCTGCCCGACATCGTCTACCTGGAGCAGCTGACGAGCGCGCTCTACCTGGACAAGCAGGACGACGTGGAGCACTACCTGACCGTCATGGACCGGCTCGCGGCCGAGTCGCAGCCGCCCCGCAACACCGGCCGGATCCTGACCAGGCTCATCGACCGGTTGGGATGAGCACCGCCACCCGGGGGTGAACTGGGCGCGATCTTCCCTAGGATGACGGTTGCCCGGCGTCATCGCGGAGAAGGATGGATGTCATGACGGACGACGTCTCCTGGGTCGACCAGACCAGGCCAAGCATCGCGCGCGTCTACGACTACCTGCTCGGCGGCAAGGACAACTACGCCGTCGACCGGGAGATCGGCGACGTGTTCAGGAAGGACCTGCCCGGCTCGGTGGCGATCGCCTTCGCCAACCGCGCGGCGCTGATCCGTGCGATCCGGGAGATCGCCACCACGACCGGTGTACGGCAGTTCGTCGACCTGGGCAGCGGTCTGCCGACCGCGGACAACGTCCACCAGGTCGCCCAGCGGCACGCGCCCGGGTCCACGGTGGTGTACGTCGACAGCGACCCGATCGTCCTCGCCCACGGCCGGGCGCTGCTGGAGCAGAACGACGACACACGGGTCATCCAGGCCGACATACGCGAACCCGAGGTCATCCGGAACCACCCGGACACCCTCGAGGTGATCGACTTCGACAAACCCGTCGCCGTCATCCTCAGCGCCATCCTCCACCACGTCAACGACGACGAGGACCCGGCCGGCATCGTCAGCTACTGGCGCGAGCAGGTGCCCTCCGGCAGCTACTTCTTCGTCAGCCACTTCCGGTCCGGCAACAACCCGGAGACGGCCGAGTCGGAGCGCATCCTGCAGCAGACCTTCGGCCGCGGCCGGTGGCGCACCGACAAGGAGATCGAGGACCTGCTGGACGGCCTGGAGATGCTGGAGCCGGGCATCGTCGCCGCGTCGCTGTGGCGCCCGGATCCGGGCGACGGCGTCTCCCGGATCGGTGACACGGAGCGCGAACTCACCGTCTGGGAGCGCCTCATCGCCGCCGGGCTGGCCCGGAAGCCGTAGCCACGGGATCCCGCACCGCCGCCCTCGCCGGGCACGCGCCGGTGAACTCCGCGACGGGCGCGGGACGATCGTCTCCGTCCCGCCGGCGCCGGACGTGGCCGGGCACGGCGAGAGGAGCGGCCCGGGGACGCCGGGGGCCACTCCGGGGCCCCCGGGCCGCTGTGTTCATCAGACACCCCGTGGCGTGATCCGGCGAGCCGGACTGACCCACCCGGGTTCCTGCGCAACAAAGCGCGGTGGACACATGTGTGACGGGGTGTCCGGAGCGCCGGGGAGCGGGCCCGCGGTCAGCGGCTGTCACCGCGCCAGTCCCAGTGCACGGTGTCCCCCACCCGGGGCGCGTAGCGGGCGCGGCCGCCCGGGCCGAAACGGCCGATGTCGGTGCGCAGCTCGACGCCCGCCACGTGCTGCGGCTCGGTCCAGCCGGTCACGTCGAGCAGCAGCCCGTCCAGCGGGCCGCCGACCAGTTCCCGGTAGAGATGCCCGGGCCTGGGGCCCGGATCGGGGTCGTCGACGTCCGCACCGTAGACCCTGGGTCGTATCAGCTCGTCCATGCACTCCACGGTGTCACCCGGCACCGACAATCCCCCGGGGACGGGCCGCGCCGGCCCGGGGGCGGCCGGACCGGCGCGGTGGTCGGGCGGGTGCCGGTCGCCGCTCGCCGGCACACGCGTGGGATCGGGACCGCTCGCGGCCCCCCACGGCGCCAGGCGGCGTACTCCCGCCACCGGACACCCGCGTGACGTGCAACCGCCGGGCGCGGGCGGTCATTCCCTCTGCGGGCGGCGCAACCGCCCGGGACTGCGTCACCGACGGTGTGCGATCCATGACGCAGGACGCTTGTCCCGAATAGAACATTTCACGTATACCTGGATAAAGAGCCCATAAGGCTCCACGCCGCCTCCGCTCTCCATGCACCCCGAGGAGCCCCGGATGTCCCACGGAGCACGCTCTGCTCCCGCCGTCCCGCACCCCGACCCGGCCGCGGCGCGCGATTGTCCGGTCTGCCTCGGGTGGGGCACCCGGATCACGGCGCGGGGGCATCGGCTGTGCCTCGCGTGCCAGCGCCCGGCGGCGCCGCCGGTGCCGGGTGTCGACGCACCGATGCCGGCGGATCTGCGGCGGTGCCGGCCCCCGGCCGCCTGAGCGCCCCGTCCTTCGACCCGCCCGCGCGCAGCCCGGCCTCCAGTAACGAGGACCCGCCCGCCCGCCGGCAGCGGTGCGGTCGGCTGCCAGGGCGCGATGCCGAAGCGCGGCGGGGCCGTCCGGGCGACGACCCGGCGGCCGGTGCCCCGCTGGCACCCGGGCCCCCGGCCGCCGCCGAGCCGAGCGTTCCGGTGACATGACGGCACCCCTCCCCGGGGCTGAACAGTCGGCGCCCGCACGGCAGTTATGCGCTCTCGCGGACCCTCCGGACGGCCCGCCCGACATAAGATCCACTTCAGTCGGATCAGCAGGCAGGCGGCAGCGGAGGACCGGGTACACGCACATGGCCGAACACATCGCCACTCCCCCGGGCCGTGCCGCGCTCGCCGTACGCTGCCGTCACGTCGTCGACTCCGAGTGGTTCGGCGTTGCCGTCTTCGCCCTCGTCCTCGCCAACGCGGCCGTCCTCGGCGTCGAGACGTACGACGGGATCGCCGCGCGCTGGCACGCGCCCCTGAAGCTGGTGGAGCACTGCTTCCTGGCGGTCTTCACCGCCGAGGTCGTCTTACGGGCCTGCGCCCACGCCGACCGCCCCAAGGACTTCCTCCGCGACCCGTGGAACGTCTTCGACCTCGCCGTGGTGACGCTGGCGTACCTGCCCTTCGCACGCGAGAACGCCACGGCGCTGCGGTTGCTGCGACTGGCCCGGGTCGTGCGCGCGGCCCGCTTCCTGCCGCAGTTGCGCATCATCATCGTGGCCGTCGGCAAGAGCCTGCCCGGCACGCTCAGTTTCCTGCTGGTCGGCACCATGCTGCTGTACGTCTACGCCATGACCGGCTGGGTCTTCTTCGCCGACGACGACCCGGAGCACTACGGGTCCATCGGGCGGGCCGCCCTGTCGCTGTTCCTGCTGATCACCCTGGACGGCATCGGCGACGCCGTCCACGGCGGTCTCCAGATCTCGCGCTGGAGCCTGCTCTACTACGCCTCCTATGTGCTGCTCGGCTCGTTCGTGCTGGTCAACCTGCTGATCGGCGTGGTCATCAGCTCGCTGGAGGAGGCCAGGCAACTGGAGCACGAGCGCGAGGCGCCGCAGCGGGCGGCCGGCGGCGAAACGCCCGACCACCTGCGGGAACGCATCGCCACCGCCCGGCGGGCCCTGGACGAACTGGAGGCAGGGCTCGCGCTCGTGGGCGCGCGGGGCGCGGGCCCGCAGGCCGCGGACACGGCGGCGGAAACGGCGGACGCCGCGAACGCGGACACCGGGCCTTTCGCCGCAACGGCCGGGCCGGCGGAGGCACGCGGGTGAGGTCAGAGCGTCAGGATCCGCCCGAACGTCCCCACTGCGATCAGGAGCGTGACGGCGAAGATCGCCACCAGGGCCACGACCTCCCAGGCCTTCGGGACCTCCGGTGGCTCGGCGTAGGAGATGCCCGCGGTGGTGCTCTCCTCGCAGGCCGGCGTCGGAGTGGGCTCCGTGCGGGCACGGTGCGGGCGGAGGGCGGGTGCGGGCTCCGCCGCGGTGCCGGACGTGGCGCCGAAGGCCGGGCCGATCGTGGGGCCGATCAACAGCCGCGGACTGATCAGTGTGTCGGGCATGCTCACCACTCCGGACGTTCCTCTGGCGGACGCGGGAATCGCTCCGCACGGCGTCACGTCGGGCGGCGGCAGCCGGCACCTGCGGTCCTCGGCTCGGTCCGCGGAGGCCTCCACTGTCCACTGCCCGGGCGATTCATCTTATATCCGCACGAAGGGAACCACGATCAGGGAACTCCACCCCTCCCGGGCGACGCGTGAGCGCTCCGTCACGCACGGTGGCCGGCGACGCTCGTTCCCCTCGCCGCACCGGACGATCCCGGCGCCATGGGAGAGGATGAGGCGAGGGCTCACGAAGGCAACGCCTGGGGAGAGGACGGAAGATGAGCGACGCACTGGTGCTCGGTGGCGGGGGCGTCGCCGGGATCGCCTGGATCACCGGGCTGCTGGCGGGGCTCGCGGACGCGGGGCAGGACGTGACGGGTGCCGAGGTGCTCGTCGGGACGTCGGCAGGGGCGACGGTCGCGGCGCAACTGGGCAGCGGGCTGTCCCTGGACGAGCTCTACGCCCGGCAGACCGAGCCCGAGTTGCAGTCGGCCGAGATCATGGCCGACGTGGACCTGACGAACTTCGGCGCGGGCATCGCGGAAGTCCTGCAAGGCGCGGCCTCCGTCGCCGACATGCGCCGTGCGGTCGGCGAGTACGCCGTCGGTGCCGAGACGGTGCCGGAGGCGGAACGCCGGCGGGTGATCGAGTCCCGTCTCCCCTCCCACGACTGGCCGGCCTCCCGGACGGTGCGGATCGTCGCCGTGGACGCGCGGACGGGTGAGCCGCGGGTCTTCGACGGCTCGACCGGGGTGGACCTGGTGGACGCCGTCGCCGCGAGCTGCGCCGTGCCGGGCATCTGGCCCCCCGTGACGATCGACGGGCGGCGTTTCGTCGACGGCGGAGTGCGGTCCGCCGCGAACGCCGACTACGCGGCGGGCGCGTCGCGTGTGCTGACGATCGTGCCGATGGGGACCACCGAGCTGTTCCCCAGCGAGCGGCCCCTGGAACAGGCGCTGGCGGAACTGCGGGCCGCAGGCGCCGAGGTCGCGGTGGTCGGGCCGGACGAGGCGTCGGTGGCGGCGATCGGCACGAACCCCCTCGACCCCGCCACCCGCCGCCCCGCCGCCGCGGCCGGGCGCGCGCAGGGCCGAGAACTGGAGCTCCGGTGGAGCCGGGTGTGACCCCCCGGCGGGCGGGGCAGGGGCATCGCCCCCGCCGCGAACGCCGAACCGGGACGAGGTGCGGGTGCGCAAGGTGGCCCTCCACGAACGCCCTGCGTGGCGCCGCGCCTGCGCTGCCGCACGACGCCGGCCGAGCACGCAGTCCCGTCGGTGACGGACGCCGGACCTGATGGATCCCGAGCGCGGGATTGCCGGGAACCAGCAGTGCGCACGGGTCGCCGGGCGGGCATGCTGATGTCCGCCGCAGAAAGGGGGGCGTCGGTGCGAACAGCCAAGACCCGCAGCGTGGTACGTGCCCGCATGGGATCGGGCCTGGCGGTGACGGTCCTTCTGTTGCCCTTCGTCGGCTACGGGCCGGCCAGGGTGGGGCTGGTCCCCGAAGGCTCACCGATCGCGCTCGGCCTGCTGTCGCTCATCGTCGGCTTCGTACTCCTGCCCGCCCTGTGCGAGGAACGGGACACGCGTCGGCAGTCGTCGCTGCGCCTGACCGCACTCACCTTGACCGGCGAACGGTCCGTCGACCTCGACCGGATCACCTCTGTCCGGCTGCTGACGACCTTCTCGTACAACGGGGCGTGCCGAACCCTGTTGGTGCGCGACGCCGACCATGTGCGTCTGGGCATCACGAGCGAGAGAAGCCGCAGGAAGCTGCGCCGAGCGATCGAGGAAGCGGACGCGCGCGCCGCACGAGGTGTGCCCGGGCCGCGTGTGAGCCGTGCGGCCCGCGCACACCTGGGGCTTGCCGCGAAGCGAGGGCTCGTCGTCCACACGGTTCTCGCGTTCCTGCTTCTGACGGTGTCCGCGAGCCTTTACGTGGCCGCTCTGCTCCGACTCGGCGGGCAGTAGTCCTCCCCGTGACGGCGGCAGGAGCACGTGCCGCTCAAGCTCCGCCCGACGCCCGGGCCCGCGTCGCCCGCCGTCCGTTCAGGACCGTACGCCGGTCAGCCGGAGGACCGCGTCCAGGCCGCGGTGCGCACCGGGGGCGGCACCCGCGGGCAGGACGTACGAGCGCAGTCCCGCGCCGGCCGCGCCGCCGTCCTTGGCGGGGTGGTCACCCACCATCAGCGTCTCGGCGGGGTCGACGCCGAGCGCTCCGCAGGCGTGCCCGAACAGAACGGGGTCGGGCTTCTCGGTGTCGTACGCGTAGGAGTGCACCCACGCGGAGAAGTGCCGGTCGAGCCCGTGGTGGGCGAAGGTCGGCCGCAGGTCCCAGCCCACGTCGCTGACGACGCCCAGGGCGATGCCCGCGTCCCGCAGGGACCGCAGTGTGGCCCCGGCGTCGGCGTACGGCACCCAGTGGCCGGGGGACCGCAACTGGTCGTAGAGCGCGTCGGCGTGGGGCGCGAGTTCGGGAACGGAGGCGTACCACGTGGTGAAGGCGTGACGGTGCGCCTTCGAGGAGACGTCCCGGCCCGGTTGCGCGCGCACCACCTCGGGGTCCGTGAGCCCCGCCGCCAGCCCGTCCAGCAGCCGGTCCATCTCCGGTTCGTCCACGGGCCGTCCGAGCACGGCGCGGATCCGGTCCGCGTACGAGGCGATCTGGAACAGGGTGCCGGAGAAGTCGAAGAGCACGGCACGTACGGGCAGCGAGGCGCGGGCGGCGGCCGTGGCGCGCAGGGGACCTTCGGGACCGCAGACGGGATGGCGTGTCATCGGATCTTCCTACCGCACGCTCCGCGTGCCCCGCCAGGCACGCAGGGCCCTCCTCGGACAGCCGGACGGTGACGCCGATCCTGCCGTCCCGTGCCGCGGCATCCCAGGTCCAGCCCCCGAAGCATGCTGCGGTCATCGTCCCCCGGTCTCCGATGCGTTGTGCGACAGGGCCTCAACTTCCAGCGGTGGCCGTCCCGAAGCGGGCGAGGCAGTGCCACACCTTCTTGACGGCCTGCGGGTCGTACCGCCCCGTGGCGGCGGCCAGGCCGACGAGCCGCGGGTCGAGCACGCCGTCGACCGCGATCACGGCGCCCAGGTCCACGTACTCCTGACCGCGGTACGCGGGCCGGAGCCGGAGCTCCTCGACGGTGAGCCGGAAGCCGCCGTGCCACTCCACGGGGCACGGCAGGCACAGGGCGGCGTCCTCCACGGCCGTGCCCCGGTAGCAGGGGTCCAGGACCAGCGCCTCGACGTCGCGGTCGAGGCGCACCGGCCCGTGGACCTGCGCCTCAATGTAGTCGTCGAGTGCGTCCTTGGAGTCGGCCAGGGCGAGCGCGATCAGGCCCATGTGCTCCCCGACGCCGAAGTCCGAGGGCTCGAAGTGGCTGTCGGGGTAGCAGAACGTCGTGCGCGCCAGGGTCCGGGCGGTCAGGCGGAAGTGGGCGGACCCGAACCGCGGGGCGGCGCCGACCGTCTTGCGGCGGAAATTCAGCGCCCCGTAGACGGGCCGTCCGGCGGCCGGTGCGGCGTCGTACGCGCCGCCGAAGATGCGGCTCTCCCACCGCCACCGGTCGCCGCCCGGACGGGCGGTCAGGCCGCCGTTGCCCGTCCCGGTGACGAACTGCGAGAGGTAGACCCCGGCTTCGGCCAGGGCCTCCAGCACCGGCTCGCCGCGCGCCACCCTGTCCGGGTGGAAGTTCAGGGTCACCCGCAGCCCCGGATCCACCGGAGGGCCCGACGACAGTGCCGCCACATGGCGAAGGGCCCGCTCGCGCGGGGTCGGGGCGGCGGCGTCGGGCGTCATCCCCGCAGTCTCCCGTGGACGACGGGAGGTTCGCACCCGCGTATCCCCGCCCGCAGTTCGGTGACGACGCCTCCGCGTCAGGCCGCCGCCGTCAGCTCGTCGTACTGCGCGTCGGTGAGCCGGATGCCCGCGGCGGCGATGTTGTGCTCCAGGTGGGCGACCTTGGACGTGCCGGGGATGGGCAGCATGACCGGGGAGCGCCTGAGCAGCCAGGCGAGTGCGAGCTGGGACGGGCGGGCGCCGTGTGCCTCGGCGATGCGGTCCAGGGGGCTGCCTTCGCGTGCCAGTCCGCCCGTGGCGAGCGGGAACCAGGGGATGAAGCCCATGCCGTGCCGCTCGGCGTGGGCGAGGACGTCCTCGGACGCGCGGTCGGCGAGGTTGTAGCGGTTCTGGACGGAGACGATGGTGGCGGTCCTCGATGCCTCCTCGATCTGGGCGGTGGTCACCTCGCTGAGCCCGATGTGGCGGATCTTGCCCTCCTGCTGCATGGCGGCGAGTTCGCCGACCTGGTCCGCGATGGGCACCTCGGGGTCGACGCGGTGCAGCTGGAGCAGGTCGATCCGCTCGACGCCCAGGTGGCGCAGGCTCAGCTCGACCTGCTGCCTCAGGTACGCGGGCCGCCCGACCGCGACCCACTCGCCGGGTCCGGGGCGTGCGAAGCCGGCCTTCGTGGCGATCACCAGGTCCGGCGGATAGGGGTGGAGGGCCTTGCGCATGAGCAGCTCGGCGGTGAAGGGCCCGTAGGAGTCCGCGGTGTCCATGAAGGTGACGCCGAGCGCGACCGCACGCCGCAGGACCCGTACGGCCTCGTCGGGGTCCGCGGGATCGCCCCACACCCCCTCGCCGGTGAGCTGCATCGTTCCGTAGCCGAGCCGGTGGACGGGCAGGTCACCGCCGAGGTCGAAGGTGCCGGAGTCGTGGGCGTCGGCCTCCGCGCTCGTGGATGTCATGGGGGTCTCCTCGGGTCGTGCCGGCGGACGGCTGTTCACCAGCTTCGGCGCGGCGCCCGCTCCCCGCGCGGCGGACTACGCCGACCGGCTCCGTCACCTCGCCGCCCGCCCGCCCACCCAGGACTCCCGGGGGGTACGTCACCACCGGGGTCTCGCGGGACCCGCGCCGGAGCCGAGGACCGCGCCGGCGCACCGGCCGTCCCGCACCGCGGTCTCCTTGTCGAGGCCGCGGTCGCGTGTGCGGCGTGTCATGTGCGCCGGCAGGACGGGGGCGGGACCTTTCCGGTCGGCCCCGGGCCCGGCCTCCCCGGGCCCGCTCACAGGGGCGGCCCGTCAGCCGACCGCCTCCTTGAGGCTGTCGTGACCCGTGGCGGCGAGGATCGACTCGCGGACCTCGGGGCAGCCCTCCTGCGCGGCGGCGTCGAAGTCCGCTGCGGTGCGCGGCTGCTGCTCCGGGTGGTCGGCGACCCAGGTGGCCAGGTCGATGGTGAGCGCGGCCTGTGCGCCGACGCCGGAGCCGGCGTCCTTCACCTCGGACTGCTCGTCGGTGAGGAACGCGCAGAACGCGGCGGCGTCGACGGGGTTGCCGTCGCCGTCCTGCGAAGCCTCCCCCGCCGGGGCGGTCCTCGACGCGCTCGCGCTCGCGTCGGGCCCCGGTGTACCGGACGACGTTCCGCCGCCGGCCTCGGCGCCCTTGCCGCCGCACGCGGTCAGGAGCAGCAGCAACAGGGCTGCGGGGACTGCGTACTTCATGGTTCCCCCTCCTCCGGGACGCCCCCACGACGTCCGGCGCCGCCATCCAACGGCATCCTCCCGCCGATGTCCCGGGAGCGGACCGGATCGGTACCCGGCGGTGACAGTCCCGGGACGTCGTGGCCCACCGTGCCTGCCCCCGCTATTGGTTGACGCTTCATCAAGGGGACACCCGGCGAGGCCCGACGTGTCAACGCGGTTCGGACAGGCTGATCCGGGCATGTCAATCAGGCCGTGTATTCCCCCACCGCGGTCGACCAGGAGGAAGCAAGTGAAGAGAAGCTCGCGTATCGGCAGGGTCCCGGCTGTCGTCGGCGGCGCGGTCGCGCTGGTGATCGCCCTTCCGGGGACGGCGTTCGCCGCGCCGCCCACCGCCCTGCCCGCCAACGCGGACGGCCTGGAGCAGACGTTCCAGCCGGCGTTCGACTACGACACGGACGGCTGCTACCCCACCCCCGCCATCGGCCCCGACGGCACCATCAACCCGGGCCTGAACCCCACCGGCGCCCTCAACGGCAGCTGCCGCGACCAGTCGGACCTGGACAACACCAACGGCTACGCCCGCTACAAGTGCAACAACGGCTGGTGCGCCATCATCTACGGCCTCTACTTCGAGAAGGACCAGGCCATACCCGGGATCAGCCTCGGCGGCCACCGCCACGACTGGGAGCACGTCGTGGTCTGGGTCAAGGACAACGAGGCCCAGTACGTGTCCACCTCGGCGCACGGCAACTTCAACGTCTACGGCCGCGACCAGATCCGCTGGGACGGGACCCACCCCAAGGTCGTCTACCACAAGGACGGCGCGAGCACGCACTGCTTCCGTCCCGCCAACACCAACGACGAGCCGCCGGAAAACCACTACCACGGCTGGCAGTTCCCCGACCTGATCGGCTGGAACGGCTACCCCGCGGGCCTGCGCGACAAGCTGAGCCAGGCCGACTTCGGCAGCGCGGTCTTCGGCCTGAAGGACGGCAACTTCAACGCCCACCTGGCGAAGGCCAAGCCGGCCGGCATCCCGTTCGACCCGAACGCCTGACGGGCGCGCCGGGACGGGGCGGCGCACCGCCCTGCCCCGTCCCGGACGCGAACACGTCAGACGGCGTCCAGCTCCGCGATCTCCTCGGCGGTGAGCACGAGTTCCACCGCGGCCACCGAGTCGCGGATGGTCTCCGGACGGCTGGAGCCCGGGATCGGGATCACGTACGGGGACTTGGCGAGCATCCACGCCAGGCACACGCGCTGCGGGCTGACCCCGTGGGCCTCGGCGACCCGGGCGAACGGCGCGTAGGACGAGCCGAGTTCGCCGGCCTGGGAGATGCCGCCGAGCGGGCTCCACGGCAGGAAGGCGATGCCGAGCCGGTCGCACAGCTCGAGCTCCGGCTCGCTGGAGCGGAACGCCGGGGAGAACTGGTTCTGCACGGAGACCAGGCGGCCGCCCAGGATCTCGTCGGCCTGCCGGATCTGGTCCGGGTCCGCGTTGGAGACGCCGGCCATGCGGATCTTGCCCTCGTCGAGCAGGTCGCGCACCGCGCCGACGGACTCCGCGTACGGCACCTTGGGGTCGGGGCGGTGGAACTGGTACAGGCCGATGGCCTCCACGCCCAGCCGGCGCAGCGAGTCCTCGCAGGCCCGCTTGATGTGCTCGGGCGAGCCGTCGAGGGTCCAGCGGCCGTCGCCGGGGCGCAGGTGACCGCCCTTGGTGGCGACGAGGACGTCGGAACCGCGTCCGTGCGAGGCGAGCGCCTTGGCGATCAGCGTCTCGTTGTGGCCGACCTCGTCGGCGCCCAGGTGGTAGGCGTCCGCCGTGTCGATCAGCGTCACACCGGCGTCGAGCGCCGCGTGGATGGTGTCGATGGACCGCGCCTCGTCCGGGCGGCCCTCGATCGACATGGGCATGCCGCCCAGACCGATCGCGCTGACCTCGGTGTCGCCGATGCGGCGAGTCTGCATGGGTACGTGGCCTTTCTCGGCTTGCGTCTCGGCTCTTGCGCACCGACGGCGCACTGATTTGCGCACTGATGGCGTGCCTGCACGACCGGATACGGGCCGCGGCCGTGCGGGCACGGGGCAAGCCTCGCCGGAGCTGCACCCACACGTCCAATAGAAGAAAGCGAACGCATTCAGGAGCTAGGCTTCTGAATCATGGAGCTACGCCACCTGGAGTACTTCGTCGCGGTCGCGGAGGAGCATCACTTCACCCGCGCCGCCGAGCGGCTCATGATCTCCCAGTCGGGCCTGTCCGCCTCGGTGCGCGCCCTGGAGCAGGAGCTCGGGACGCCGCTTTTCGTGCGGAGCACCCGCAGCGTGGAGCTGACCGCGGCGGGCCGGGCCCTGCTCGACGAGGCCGGCCGGACCCTGGCGAGCGTACGGGCCGCCAAGGAGGCGGTGGCGGCCGTGCAGGGCCTGATGCGCGGTGTGCTCACCATCGGCACCGAGCAGTGCCTCGCGGGCGTCGACGTGCCGGCGCTGCTGGCCCGCTTCAGGGCCCGGCACCCGGGCGTCGAGGTCCGGCTGCGGCAGGCCGGGTCGGCGGCCCTCGTGCAGGACATCACCAGCGGCCGGCTGGACGTGGCGTTCACGGCGCTGAGCGGCGAGGCGCCCGAGGGGGTGCGGCTGATGCCGATCACCCGGGCGCCGATGGTCCTGCTGTGCCACCCCGCGCACCGGCTGGCCGGCGCGGAGACGGCGGGCTGGGCGGACCTCGGCGGCGAGGAGTTCGTGGACTTCCACCCCGACTGGGGCGCGCGCGGGCTCACCGACCGGGCCTTCGCCGCGAACCGCGTGCAGCGCCGGGTCGCCCTGGAGGTCAACGACGTGCACAGCCTGATCGACCTGGTCCACCACGGGCTCGGGATCGCCGTCGTGCCGCGGCCCATCGCCCGCAAGGAGCACGCCGCGGGGCTGCGCACCGTGGCACTGGCGGGCGCCGAGGAGCACCTCTGGGAGGTGTCGGCCGCCCTGCCCCAGGAGGACCGCGTCTCCCCCGCCGCCCGCAAGCTGCTGTCCTACCTGCCGTGACGTCACCTGCCACGCCCGCACCGGCGGCCCCGCCGTGGACCTGCGGGCACCCGCACCGGCACGCACACTGGTGCCGGGGGCGCCGCGCCGCACGCCCGTCCCGTACCGCCGCACCGTTCCCCGGAGGGGCATGAACAGCTCGGCCCACGACCCGTACGTCCGGGTGCGCGGCGCCCGCGAGCACAATCTGCGGAACGTCGACGTGGACGTCCCCCGGGATGCGCTGGCGGTGTTCACGGGGGTCTCCGGCTCGGGGAAGTCCTCGCTCGCGTTCGGCACGATCTACGCGGAGGCGCAGCGCCGCTACTTCGAGTCGGTCGCCCCGTACGCCCGGCGGCTCATCCACCAGGTGGGCGCGCCGGCGGTCGACGACGTCCTGGGGCTGCCCCCGGCGGTCGCCCTGGAACAGCGCCGCGGCGCGCCGACCTCCCGCTCGTACGTGGGCACGGTGACGACGCTGTCCAACACGCTGCGCATGCTCTTCTCCCGCGCGGGCCGCTACCCGCAGGGGGCCGAGCCCGTGGACTCCGACGCCTTCTCGCCGAACACGGCCGCCGGTGCCTGCCCGGTCTGCCAGGGGCTGGGCCGGGTACACCGGGCCACCGAGGAGCTGATGGTCCCGGATCCCTCGCTGAGCATCCGGGACGGGGCGATCGCCGCCTGGCCGGGAGCCTGGCACGGCAAGAACCTGCGCGACGTCACGAGCACGCTCGGCTACGACGTGGACCGGCCCTGGCGCGACCTGCCCCCGCGGGACCGGGAGTGGATCCTGTTCACCGACGAGCAGCCGGTGGTGACCGTACACCCGGTGCGGGAGGCGGGCCGGATCCAGCGTCCGTACCAGGGCACGTTCCAGAGCGCGCGGCGGTACGTGCTGCACACCTTCGCGGACTCCAAGAGCCCGGCGCTGCGGGCCCGCGCGGAGCGGTTCCTGGAGAGCTCGCCCTGCCCCGCCTGCGGCGGCAGCCGGCTGCGCCCGGAGTCCCTGGCCGTCACCTTCGCCGGGCGGAACATCGCGGAGCTCAACGCGATGCAGCTCGCGCGGCTCGCCGACGTGCTGCGCCCGGCCGCGGACGGCGCGGTGGACGACCTCCCCGAAGGTCCGGAACGGCAGATCGCCACGACCCTCTGCGCCGACCTCGTCGCCCGGATCGAGGTCGTCACCGAACTCGGCCTGGGCTACCTCAGCCTGGACCGCACGACGCCCACGCTCTCCCCCGGCGAGCTGCAGCGCCTGCGCCTGGCGACCCAGTTGCGCTCCGGTCTGTTCGGCGTCGTGTACGTGCTCGACGAGCCCTCGGCCGGGCTGCACCCGGCGGACAGCGAGGCGCTGCTGACCGTTCTGGTGCGGCTGCGGGAGGCGGGCAACTCGGTGTTCGTCGTCGAGCACGACATGGACGTGGTGCGCCGGGCGGACTGGATCGTGGACGTCGGGCCGCTCGCGGGCGAGCGCGGCGGCCTGGTGCTCTACAGCGGCCCGGTGGACGGCCTGGAGGCGGTCGCCGAGTCCGCCACCCGTCGCTTCCTGTTCGCCTCGGGACCCGATCCGGCCGCCGGGCGCGCCGGGCGGGAGCCGTCGTCGTGGCTGGGCCTGCGCGGCGTCACCCGGCACAACCTGCGCAATGTGGACGTCGAGCTGCCCCTCGGGGTGTTCACGGCGATCACGGGCGTGTCGGGTTCGGGAAAGTCCACACTGGTGGGCGTGCTCGCGGCGGTGCTGACGGAGCATCTGGGGCCGGCCGGCGGCGCGGACCCTGCGGCGGACGCCGCCGAGGACGGCGAGGACGGCGACGCGTGGGACGGTCCCGTAGGCGGGCCGTCGTTCGGCGTCGTGGCGGAGGGGCTGCGGGCGGTGGACCGTCTGGTGCGGGTGGACCAGAAGCCCATCGGCCGCACTCCGCGCTCCAACCTCGCCACCTACACCGGCCTGTTCGACGCGGTGCGCAAGCTCCTCGCGGCCACCGACGATGCCCGGCGCCATGGCTACCGGGCCGGAAGGTTCTCCTTCAACGTCGCGGGCGGCCGCTGCGAGACCTGCCAGGGCGAGGGCTTCGTCGCCGTCGAGCTGCTGTTCCTGCCCGGCACATACGCCCCCTGTCCGACCTGCCACGGGGACCGCTACAACGAGGAGACGCTGGCCGTCCGCTACCGGGGGCGGAACGTCGCGGAGGTGCTGGGCATGAGCGTGGACGCTGCGGCCGGCTTCTTCACGGACGTCCCGCCGGTCGCCAGGAGCCTGCGCACCCTGCAGGAAGTGGGGCTGGGCTACCTGCGGCTGGGTCAGCCGGCCACCGAACTGTCGGGCGGCGAGGCCCAGCGCATCAAGCTCGCGTCGGAGCTGCAGCGCGGCCGCCGCGGCCACACCGTCTACCTGCTGGACGAACCCACCACGGGGCTGCACCCGGCCGATGTGGAGCTGCTGATGCGGCAGTTGCACGGACTGGTCGACGCCGGCCACTCGGTCTTCGTGGTCGAGCACGAGATGAGCGTCGTGGCGGGTGCCGACTGGGTGATCGACCTGGGACCGGGCGGCGGGGACGCGGGCGGGCGGGTCGTCGCCACCGGGCGGCCCGCGCAGGTGGCCGGGGCGGACGGGAGCCGCACCGCGGCCTACCTGGCGCGCCGGCTGGCGGGCTGACCGCTCACCGGCCGGCCCGCCAGCCGCTCCACCGCCGTACGGAGACCTCGACCACCGGCCCCGCGGGCGGACGGCCGGTGTACTGGCCGTACTTGGCGGTCAGCAGGGCGACGCAGCGGGCGGCCGCGGGGGATCCTCCGCCCGGTCCACCGGCCGGCGGGAGGACACGGGCCGTGCCGTCGGCGCGGGCCCACCACAGGAGGTCCCAGTCCTCGTCGTAGTGGTCGGTGAGCAGGCAGACCGCGGGGTTGACCCCGATGTTGGCCAGGCGTTTGAGGCGCGTGGTCCGTTTGGGTTTGTGGTCGACGGCCAGCGCGACCGTGTCGCCGTCCACGGCGAAGACCACCGGCACCAGGTGCGGCGTCCCGGCGGCGTCGGCGGTGGCCAGGCGGGCGACGCGTGCCGCGGCGAAGCGCTCACGCGCCTCGCCGCCCGTCAGGGCCGGCATCGGGCCCTCCCCTCGTCGTGGCCGCCCGGGTCAGCGGAACCGGTCGGCGAGCGCGGCCAGTCGGTCCAGGTGCTCCAGGGTCTCCGCTTCGGGCAGCGTCGGCAGGTAGAGCAGGACCCGCTCGACGCCGAGCCGCTGGTAGCCCTCGAGCTGCTCCGGGCCGCCGCGGACGGCGTACACCGTCACGGGCACGTCGCGTCCGGCGACCTCGCGGAGCCGCTCGATGCCCGGGCCGAGGTCGTCCGGCGCGTTGCTGTTGGCGATCCAGGCGTCGCCGAATTCGGCGACCCGGCGGAACGCGCCCTCGCCGCCGCCGACGTAGATCGGCGGGTGCGGTCGCTGCACCGGCTTGGGCCAGGCGAAGACGGGGTCGAAGTCGACGAACCGGCCGTGGAACTCGGCCTCGTCCGAGGTCCACAGCTCGCGGATCGCCCGCAGGCGTTCGTCGGTGAGCAGGCCGCGGGTGGCGGGGTCGGCGCCGTGGTTCCGCATCTCCTCGCGGTTCCAGCCGGCGCCGACGCCGAAGACCGCGCGGCCGTCGGAGACCAGGTCGAGGGAGGCCACCTCCTTGGCCGTGTGGATCGGGTCCCGCTGCGGGACGAGCGCGATCCCGGTGCCCAGCAGCAGGCGCCGGGTGACGGCGGCGATCACGGACAGGGCCACGAAGGGGTCGAGGGTGCGGTAGTACATCTCCGGCAGCTCGCCGCCCCCGGGGTAGGGGGTCTCCCGCCGTACGGGGATGTGGCTGTGCTCGGCGATGAAGAGCGAGTCGAACCCCCGTTCCTCCAGCGCGGTTCCGAGCGGGGCGGGACGGATGCCCTGGTCGGTGATGAAGGTCGAGATCCCGATTTTCACGACGGCTCCGTGGGTTGCGGCGGCGAGGGACTGGCCCCGTTGTGCTCCCTACCCCGCCCGGGTGGCCGTGCGGCCACGACCACCCGGGAGGAGCATCGCGCGGGGTGCCCCTCAGCCGGCCGCCGCGGGGCGCACCGTCACCCGCGCCCGCCCGCGGAGGTGCAGTTCCACGGCGAGCGGGGCGGCGGTGAAGACGGAGGACCAGGTGCCCACCGCCAGCCCGATGAGCAGGGCCAGCGCGAAGTCGGCGAGCGATCCCTCCCCCAGCACGGCGAGCGCGGCAAGGATGAACGCCGCGCCCATCCCGGTGTTCACGGTGCGGGGCACCGTCTGCAGGACGGCCGTGTTGGCGACGCGGGCGAAGGCGCGTTTCCGGTCGCGCCGGGTCAGTTCCCTGACCCGGTCGAAGACGACGACGGAGTCGTTGACCGAGTACCCGATGACGGTGAGCAGGGCCGCGACGAAGACGCCGTCGACGGGCTTGCCGAGCCAGGCGAACACCCCCACGAGGACGACGACGTCGTGCGCCATGGCGACCACCGCCGCCGCGCCGAAGGTCCACCGGAACCGCGCCGCGAGGTAGACGAGTTGCGCGCCCAGCGCCACGGCGAGGGCGATGACGGCGCCCCGGCGCAGCTCCTCGCCGATGCCGGGCCCGACGGACTCGTCGCGGAGTTTGTCCGCCCGCCCGCCGAGACCGCTGATCGCCGCGGTGACGCGGTCCTCCTCCGCCTCGGTCAGGTCCGCGGTGCGCACGGTGAGGCGGTCGTCGCCCGAGGTCTGCACGACAGCCCGGGGGAATCCGGCAGCGGCCAGGACCTCGCGTGCCCGGTCGGCGCCCACCGGCCGGTCCGTGGCGTACTCGATGAGCCGGCCGCCGGTGAACTCCACCCCGATGTCGGCACCGCGCACGAGGACGCCGGAGCCCGCCAGGACGAGGACCGCCGCCGACACGGCGAGCCAGCGCCTCGGACGGCGCATCAGGTCGGGGTCGCTGCGGGTGATCCACTCCCGTACGGTGCCGATGCCCGCGATGCCGGACAGGTGCGGTCGCCGCCGGACGGAGGGCCGCGCGACCGCCAGGTCCGCGAGGGCCCGGGTGATCACCAGGGCGCTGAGCATGGACGCCATGACGCCGATGCCGAGGGTGACGCCGAAGCCGCGTACGGGCCCCGAGCCCAGGAGGAACAGCAGCGCGGCGGCGATGAGGGTGGTGACGTTGCTGTCCGCGACGGCGCTGAAGGCGTTCCGGAACCCGCCGGTCAGCGCGGACCCCAGGCTGGCGCGGCGCCGTGCCGCGTACTCCTCCCGGGCCCGTTCGAAGACGAGCACATTGGCGTCCACGGCGATGCCGATCGCCAGGACGAAGCCCGCGAGTCCGGGCAGGGTGAGGGTCGCGCCGAGGGCGGCCAGCGCGGCGTAGGAGACCAAGCCGTAGCAGGCGAGCCCGACGACGGCCAGGGCGCCGACGAGGCGGTAGACGGCGATGACGAACAGCGAGGTCAGCACGGTGCCGATGCCCGCGGCCCAGACGGCGGCCGTGACGGCCGCCGCGCCCAGGGTGGGACCGACCGTGCGCTGTTCGACGGTCTCCACGGGTACGGGCAGGGCGCCTCCGCTGATCAGCAGGGCCAGTTCGCGTGCCCCGGCGTCGTCGAACGTGCCCGTGATCCGGGTCGAGCCGCCGGTGATGCCGGTGCCGCAGGCCACCGACGGGTCGACCTGCGGGGAGGAGATCACCTTGTCGTCCAGGACGATGGCGACGCGACGCGACGGATCGCCCGGGGGACGGCAGGCCGCCTCGCCGGTCAGGCGCGCCCACATGTTCCGGCCCTCCCCCTTGAAGTCGAGGTCGACGGTCCATCCCGCACCGGTGTCCTGGTCGAACCGGGCCTGCGCGCCCTTGACGTCCCCGCCGGTCAGGGAGGCGGCGCGGAGCCGGAGCGACTGCCCGGACTCGTCGGCGAGGACGCGGTCCGCGGGCCGCTTGTGCAGCGAAGTGGTGGCGCCGTCGCCTTCGCGGGCCGCGCCGAGCACGGCGTGGAAGGTGAGCTGGGCGGTGCGGCCGAGGACGGCGGCGGCCTGCGCCGGATCCTGCACGCCGGGCAGTTCGACGATGATCCGGTGGTCCCCGGAGCGCACGATGGAGGGTTCCGCGACACCGAGGGCGTCGACGCGGCCGCGCAGCACCTCGACCGTGCGGGCGGTGGCCTCGGCGTCGGCGGGCACTGAGGGTGTCGAGCGGGTCTCCAGGACGATCTGGGTGCCGCCGCGCAGATCGAGCCCGAGGCGGACCGGAACGGTGGCGGCGACGTAGAGGGACAGGGCGACGGCAACGAGGGCGAGCAACGCCCGCACGCGCGTGGCGCGTGTCAAGGGGGCCTCCAGCAGGCATGGCGGCGCCGCACGGGCGGCGCGAGAAGGATGTGATGGGGTGTCAGATGCCTGTGGAGGAGGGCGGGGCACGTCCGCGGCTCGGCGCCGGGTGCGCGGTGGTGCGGGCGTCGCCGCCCGGGGCCGGTCGCGCGGTGGCGTACGACGGCCGGGTGAGCGGGGTCCGGTCGGAGGCGGCCGCGGCGTCGGGCCGCGGCACGTGCCGCTCGCCCGGGGCGTCGCGCCACGTGCGGGCGGGCCCGGCACATGGGGCGCCCGGCCCGGCGGCGTGCGGCGGCCCGGGATCCCGGTCTCCGGTGGCGGCGCTGGACGGCGGGGCGTGCCCGGTTCCCGTCGCGGCGACGGCCGGGACGAGGAGGACGAAGAGGGCGAGGAGCGCGGCGAGCAGCGTCCCGGCGGCTGCCGTCGCCGACCGGCGGGGCCGGCGCGGGCGAGCGGCGGGAGCGCGGCGCCGTGCCATGGGGCACCTCCTCGGTCGTCGTCGGGGGGGATGGGGTTCGGGCGGGACGGCGGCGCAGTGACCGGCCGCCGGGGAGCTCACGCCTCGATGAGGCCCGCCCTTATGGCATAGCGCGTGAGCTGCAGCCGGTCGTGCAGACCGAGCTTGCTCAGCAGGTTCGCGCGGTGCCGGTGGACGGTCTTGACGCTGATGACCAGCGTCTCGGCGATCTCCTTGGAGGAGTGCCCCTCGGCGACGAGTTTCAGCACCTCCTCCTCCCGCGCCGTCAGCACGCGGTCCGGGGTCACCTCGCCCTGGCGAGCGCGGTCGAGGTAGTTGCGGATCAGGGCGGTGACCGCGCCGGGGTAGAGGAACGGCTCGTCACGCATGGCGGCCCGGCAGGCGGCGACCAGGTCGCGGTCGGCGACCGACTTCAGCACGTAGCCGCAGGCACCCGCCTTGAGCGCCTGGAAGAAGTACTGCTCGTTGTCGTGCATCGTCAGCATCAGGATGCGCAGCCCGGGTTTGAGCGCGGCCAGGTCGCGGGTCGCCTGCAGGCCCGTCAGGCGGGGCATCGAGACGTCCAGGACGGCCAGGTCGACGTCCTGGGCACGGGCCTGCGCGATGGCCTCCGCGCCGTCGCCGGCCTCGGCGACGACCTCCAGGTCCGGTTCGCGGTCGAGGATCAGCCGCACCCCGCGGCGCACCAGGGCGTGGTCGTCCGCGAGGAGGATGCGGATCGGGGTCGGTCCGGTCGGGGTCATGAGCGGTCCCTCGGGGCGGGCACGGTCAGCCGGACCTGGGTGCCGGCCCGTGGGGTGGAGGTGATGTCGAGCGCGGCCCCGAGGAGCAGGGCCCGTTCGCGCATGCCGCGGATGCCGGCGCCCTCGTGGACGATGCCGGTGCCTCGTCCGTCGTCACCGACTCCGAGCACGACGCTGTCGCCGCTGTGGCGCAGGCTGACCTCGACGCGTTCGGCCTCGGCGTGGCGGGCGACGTTCGTCAGGCTCTCCTGGGCGACGCGGTACAGGACGAGTTCCGTCTCGCGGTCGAGCGGGGGCAGGTCCGGGTCGAAGCGACGCCGCACCCCCAGGCCGGTGTGCGTGGCGAAGTCCCCGGTGAGCGAGGTCAGCGCGCTGACCAGGCCGAGGTCCTCCAGCACCGCGGGGCGCAGCCGGCGGGCGAGCCTGCGCACCTCGTCCAGGCTCTCCCGGGTGATCTCCTGAGCCTGCCGCAGTTCGCCGCGGAGCGGCTCGGGCGCCTGGTCGGCGGCCCGGGTCAGTTCGAGCAGGACGGCGGTCATGCTCTGTCCCACCTCGTCGTGGAGTTCCTGGGCGACGCGCCGGCGCTCGGCCTCCTGCGCGAACAGGACGCGGGCGCTGCTGGTGGCCCGTTCCTCCTCCAGGCGGTCCAGCATGGCGTTGAAGGTGCGGATCAGCTCGGGCACGCCGCCGTGGCCGCGGGTCGCCGGCAGCCGCTGCCCGGGGCGCAGCAGGTCGACGGTGGTCATGAGACCGGTCAGCCGGCCCAGCGGGGCCAGGCCGACCCGCAGCAGCACGGCGTTGGCGACCAGCATCACGGCGAGGCCGCCGACCAGGATCACCGCCTCGGCCGCCACCACCGGTACGGAGACAGTCACCGGGGCCCACAACAACAGGGCCGTGGCCGTACCGAGCACCACGACGTTCAGCCCGAAGATCCGCCAGAACAGGGACACCTGACGTCGGCCTCCTTCTCCCGCTCTTCCCTCGTCGCTCCATGCGCGCGCACCTGGCGCCCGCCTCCGCGGGTTCCGGCAGGCGGGCGCGGCCGTCGTCGTGACGGCCTCCGTCCAGCCTGCCCGCGCCCGGGTGCCCCGGTCGATGGGGTGCGACCCCCATCTCTGGGGTGGTCGTGAGGCCGCAAGGGGCCGCGGATGGGGTCCGGTACCCGCACAAGATGGGTGACACGGCCGATGGGCGGGCGCCGCCCGCTCGTCCAGGCTGGGAAGCGACCCCCCGCGTGGTCCCGGCCGGCGCCGCACTCGGCGCCGGCCGCCAACGCATCCCGTCCCAGGAAGGAGCCCTCCGTGTCCCCCGACACCGCCCCGCCCGAACCCCGGCCCGAGGCACGGTCCGGCCGCATGACCGCGCACGAGGCCCGTCAGCGTCTCGAGCACGAGCGCAACACCCGGCTCACCCAGCTCCGGGCCGTCGCCGAGGCCGGCTGGGCGGCGGACGACCACGTGATGGTCGTGCAGAAGGAGGCCGTCCAGCGGGTGCTGGGGGAGATCGAGGCCGCGTTCGCGCGCCTCCAGGACGGCAGTTACGGGGTCTGCCCCGACTGCGCAAAGCCCATACCGGCCGAGCGTCTGGAGATCCTCCCGTACGCGCGCTGCTGCGTGGCCTGCGTGCGCCGCGCCGCGTGAACCGTGGACCAGCCGGAGAGACCGGAGAGAGGTGACGTGGTGAACCACCGGACTGCGGGCGACCGCGCCGCGTATCTGTCCGCCGAGGACCTCGCCGCGCTGCGCGCGAGCCTCCATGAGCAACGCCTCTTCCGTCAGGAGCAGTTGCGGCAGGTCGCCGCGGCCGAACCGGCCCCCGCGCACCGGCTGCCGGGCGCAGGTGCGGCGGGCGCAAGTGCGGCGGGCGCAGGTGCTGCGGGTGGATGTGCGGCCGCCCGGGAGGAGGTCCGCAACGCGCTGGCCGCCTCGGCGCGGATGGTGCTGGCCGACGTCGAGGCGGCTCTGGAACGCATACGGGAGGGGCACTACGGGATCTGCCCGCAGTGCCACCGGCTCATCCCGCTGAACCACCTGATGGTCGTCCCCCAGGCCCGCTATTGCGGCCTTTGCAGGCGGGCGAGGGGGAGCGGGGCATGAGCACGCCGTGGCGGCCTGCGCGCCGGCGGACGGGTCTCGCCGTCGACATCGGCAGCACCCGTACACGGGTCTGGGCGCTCGGCAGGGGCATGGTGCTCGACGTCGCCACGGTGGCGTTCCCGGACACTGCCTCGGAACCGGGCACCGCGCACCCCGTCCGCCGCCACCGCGCCATCGACGTCCCCGGCACCGCCCGGATGCTCGACCGGCTGCTCCGCGACCGGCTGCCCCGCCTCGGCCGCCCGCTGGTCGTGCTGACGGCACCCGTCCTGGACGGCGTCGCCTACCGCACGGCGGCCCGTGCCGCGGTGGAGGTCCTGCGGCCGGGCGCCGTGCTGACCGTGCCGACGGCGCGGGCGGTGGCGCTCGCGGCCCGCGAGGACCCGGTCCGCCCCCTGCTCGTGGTGGACGTCGGCGCCCACGTCACGGAGACGGTCCTGCTCGTCGACGGCGCGGTGACCGACGCGCACCGTGCCGCGCTCGGCACCGCCGACCTCGACACGGAGGCCGGGGCCGCAGCACTCGTCGTCGACTCGCTCGTGGCCATGGTGGCGACCGTGCTGGAGCAGGACCGGACGGCCGCCGCACCGGCCGCCCTGGCGCACGGCGTCCTCCTGGCCGGCGGCGGCGCGCTGCGCCCCGAGGTCGTCCACCGTCTCGCGCGCCGGCTCGACGTCCCCGTCAAGGTCGTACCGGCGCCGCGCACCGCGGCGGTGCGCGGGGCCGCCGAACTCCTGGGGTCCGCCCTCCTCCACCCGTCGTTCACGCGCGACGTCCGTGCTCCGGTGCCCGAGTAGCGGCCGTCGCCCTCCACCGGGTTGCACGTCCCGGTGCGGGGTGGTGGCCTGAAGGTGTGTCGCGCCGGGGAGGCAGGGATGACGACAGCGTCGATGCGTACGGTCCGGCTGTCCTCGAGGGACGTCCCCGCACTGGGCCAGGGCACCTGGTACCTCGGCGAGGACCCGGGCCGCCGCCGCGAGGAGATCGCCGCCCTGCGGCTCGGCCTCGACCTGGGCATGTCGATCGTCGACACCGCCGAGATGTACGGCGACGGCGCGGCGGAGGAACTGGTCGGGGAGGCCATCGCGGGACGCCGTGCCGAGGTGTTCCTCGTCAGCAAGGTACTGCCGGAGCACGCCGACCGCCGTGGTGTCGTCGCGGCCTGCGAGGCGAGCTTGCGACGGCTCCGCACCGACATCCTGGACCTGTACCTGCTGCACTGGCGGGGGCGGCACCCGCTGGAGGAGACCCTGGCCGGGTTCACCGAGCTGATGGCCGGCGGCAAGATCCGCACCTGGGGCGTCAGCAATCTGGACGCCGGCGACATGGCCCAACTGGTCGCGCTCCCCGGCGGGTCGGCGGTGGCGGTGGACCAGGTGCTCTACAACCTCACCCGGCGCGGCATCGAGTGGGACCTGCTCCCCTGGTGCCGGCGCAACCGGTCCGGCGTGATGGCCTACTCCCCCGTCGAACAGGGGCGGCTGCTGCGTTCGGCACCGCTGCGGGCCGTGGCGGACGGCCTCGGCGCCACGCCCGCCCAGGTGGCGCTGGCGTGGGTGCTGGAGCAGGGCGTGGCTGCGATCCCCCGCTCGGGGCGGCCCGGGCACGTCACCGAGAACCGCGCCGCGGCGGACCTCCGGCTCCCCGCGGACGCGCTGGCGGCGCTGGACGCGGCGTTCCCGCCGCCGCGCGGGCCCGTACCGCTGGAGGTGCTCTGAGCGGCACCGTGCGCGGTCAGCGGGAGGACGGCGCGGGTGCGGGTGCCTTCACCGGTGCCTTCGCGGGTCCGGGCGCCGGCGCGGCGAGGAGCCCTTCGATGCCCAGGTCGAGGGCGACCTCCAGGTGCGTGAGCGAGCCCGTCGACATCAGGATCGAGACACCTCCCTGGATGCCCGCGAGCAGGGCGGCCGCGGCGCGGTCGGCGTCCAGCCCGGGCGGGATCTCCCGCTGCTCCTGCATGGCCCGGATGCCGCTGGTGATCTGGGCCTGCCACGACGCGAGGAGTTCCCTGGTGACGGCCTGCGCGCCGGGCGTGGCGGGGCTCAGCTGCGACACGAGCGTCCCGAGCGGGCACTGCTGCCCCTGCCGCCGGTAGCGGTCGACGACCGCGTCCCGCCAGTCGTACCAGGCCTGCCGGGAGGTGAGCGCGCCGAGGTACGGCTGCTGGTCGGACAGGACCCGGCCGGCCTCGTGCCGGGCGACGGCGAGCAGCAGCTCCTCCTTGCCTCCGGGGAAGTAGTGGAAGAGCTGGCTCTTGCTGGTGGCCGTGCGGGCGCGGATGTCGTCCAGGGTGGTCTCGACCGCGCCGCGCTCGCGGATCTCCTCCGCGGCCCCCTCGACGATGCGTTGCCGGGTGGCGGCGCCCTTGGCCGTGAGTCGTGGTGCCATGCACCCATGGTGCCATTTTTTGGACTTGCAGGTCCATTTTCCGGGTGGCACCTTTGCCGTTCCCAGCCGGTTCACTGAGAAAGGCGCGGAACATGACCCAGCGACTCACCGGGCGGACGGCCCTCGTCACCGGTTCCACCGCGGGCCTCGGCGCCGCCATCGCGGCCGCCCTGGCGGCGGAGGGCGCGTTCGTCGTCGTCAGCGGACGCGACGCGGCCCGCGGCGCCGACGTGGTGGCACGCATCGAGAAGGACGGCGGCTCGGCCGCGTTCGTCGGCGCCGACCTGTCCGGCGGCGCCGACGCCGTCGGGCGCCTCGCCACCGACGCGCTCGCGGCGGCCGGCGGACGGATCGACGTCCTCGTCAACAACGCGGCGCTCCTGCTCACGCCGACGCCCACCGCCGAGGTGCCGCAGGAGACCGTCGACCAGGCGCTGGCGGTGAGCGTGCGGTCGGTGTTCCTGCTCACCGGCCTGCTGGCCCCGCCGATGGCCGAGCGCGGCCACGGCGCCGTGGTCAACCTGGGATCCATCAACGGCATGCGGGGCATGGCGCATTCGGCGCTCTACAGCATGACCAAGGCGGCCGTGCACTCGCTCACGAAGTCGTGGGCCGCGGAGTACGGGCCGCACGGGGTCCGGGTAAACACGGTGGCCCCCGGCCCCACCCTGACCGACAAGGTGGCGGCGAGGGCCGCACAGCTGACCCCGATCATCTCGCGCATGCCCTCGCGCCGCGCCGGCGACCCGGCGGAGGTGGCCTCGGCCGTCGTGTTCCTGGCGAGTGACGAGGCCTCCCAGATCCACGGCGCCACGCTCACCGTCGACGGCGGCTACACCGCGGTGTAGCGGTGGGCACCGGCCGCCGACATGTGGCCGCGTCCACCCGTTGCCACAATGAGGGCATGACCAGCGCCGGCCGCTACGGGGAGCGCTTCTTCCGCCCGGAGGACGCCGGTGAGGGCGACCGCGTCGACCTCGGCGCCGCCGCGTACGACGACACCACCCTCGCCCGCCTGCGGCTGCTCGGGGCGGGCCCCGGCTGGCGCTGCCTGGACGTGGGCGCAGGCACGGGGACGGTGGCGCGCGGGCTGCTCCGCGAGGCCCGGGTCTCCGAGGTGGTCGCCGTCGACCGGGACGTACGGTTCCTGACCGCGCGTCCGGTGCCGGGCCTGACGGTGCGGCAGGCGGACGTCACCGAGGACGACTTCCCGCCGGGGCGGTTCGACCTCGTCCACGCGCGGTTCGTGCTGATGCACCTGCCGTCGCCGGAGCGGATGATCGCCCGGCTCGGCCGCCTGCTCGCCCCCGGCGGCGTCCTGGTCGTCTGCGACGCCGTGGACCTGACCGGCGCCGACGCCCCCGACACGCCGTTCACGCTGGTCATGCGGGCGATGTGGCGAGGGCTGCGCGACACCGTCGGAACCGACGTCTCCCGGGTGCCCCGCTACCCCGGGATGCTCAGGGCGGCCGGGCTGCGCTCGGTGGCGGCGGAGATCCACGTGCCGCCGCTTCTGCCGGGCAGCGCGATCAGCCGGTTCTGGGCGGAGACGTGGGACCGTGCGCGGTCGGCCATGGTCGCCACCGGCCTCGTCGACGACGCCCTCGTCGACGCAGCCCTCCGCTACCTGGACTCCACGGACTGCGCCGACCTGTCCCCCGGCATGCTCATGGCCTGGGGCCGGTCGCCGTCGGAGGGCGTCACCTGACCGGCCCACCGTGACGTGCGGGCACGCGCAACCGCGGCGAGGCTGGGCGGTGGTGTAGTTGGAGGGCTGCGACTCTCCCCGTCGGAGCCCTCATCGCCATGAGTCGGGCCCCTGCCGCAACGACGCGGCGGGGGCCTGCGGCGCGCTCGAGCGGCCGCCCGGCCCAGGCCGATCGACGCCCCGGCAGCCGGCTTGTCGGAGCGGGCCCATGGTCAGGGGCCGCACCGGAGCCGGGCCGTCAGCCGAGCGCCGTCACCGGCCCGGCCGCCAGGTCTCCGGGCACCAGGGAGAACACGACGAGGTCGACGCGGCCGGCGTGCACGAAACCCGCGTTGCGCAGGACGCCTTCGCGGCGCAGCCCGGCCTTCACGGCCACGCGCTGCGATGCGGTGTTGCCTGTCGCCGCGCGCAGCTCCAGGCGCTGGAAGCCCTGTTCGGCCAGCAGCCAGGCCGCGAGGGCCCGGGTGGCCTCCGTGGCGACGCCGCGTCCCCGCGCCCAGGGCGACACCCAATAACCGACCTCGCTCGCCAGTACCCGCCAGTCGGTCCGCTTCAGGCCGACAGTGCCCAGCAGCCGCCCATCGGCCCGGTCCGCGACCGCGAAGTGGATGCCGTCGCCCGACTCGCGCAGGCCGTGGGAGACCGCCGCGCACCAGGCCCTCGCGTGGTCGAGCGTGTACGGGCGCGGCAGTGGCAGCCACCGCTGGGTGTGGGGGTCCTCACAGCTGACCTGGGTGTCATGGGCGTCGTCCGGGGTGAACGGGCGCAGGAGAAGCCGCTCGGTGCGCAGGACCGTGTCGGGGAACACATTCGTTTCCTTCATCGGCTCCGTCCGCCGCGGGCCCGGGGGTTGGGCAGACGGTAGCAGCATGCCGCGCCGCGCCGGCACCCTCACAGGGCTCGTGACGCAGCGTCACGATTCTCGCGGTCCGTGGTGACGGTACGACGCTGCGACATTCCGGACTTATCACCTCACTTGCCTCATATAACTCCCCAACCGAAAGCGGCCCCTTGACACTCCGCCCCCGGAGGTTCATGGTTCCTCACATCGCTCGTTTAAACCGGTTCAAACGCCAGGTGAAGCAATCCCTTCGCGTTGGTTGCCCCGGTATGCGAGTGCCAGAACGTGCTGCCTCCGGCGCCGAAGGTGCCGCCGGACGGCGTGTCCCACGGGCACGCCGGTCGACGGGACCCGCGGCTGCGGATGCGGCCTGCCCTTCCGCCGCCGTACACGGAGAGTCCGCATGGCCCGACGCCCCACGATCGCCGATGTCGCCCAGCTGGCGGGTGTGTCCCGGGCGACGGTGTCCTTCGTCCTCAACGACAGGCCCGGCGTGGCCGCCGCGACCCAGGAACGGGTACGCGCGGCAGCCGAGAAGCTGGGTTGGACCCCGAGCCGCAGCGCCCGCGCGCTGTCGACCGGGCGGGCCCGGGCCGTCGGGCTCGTCCTGACCCGCGAGCCCGACCTGATCGGCACCGACCCCTTCTTCCCGGCCTTCATGGCGGGCATCGAGTCGGTGATATCCGAGTCCGGCGACGGTCTCATGCTGCACGTGACGAGCCCCCGCAACGAGATGGACACCTACCGCCGCCTGGTGGACGACCAGCGCGTGGACGGGGTGTTCCTCACCGACCTGCGGGTGGGCGACCCGCGCCCGGAGCTGCTGCGGGAGCTGGGCCTGCCGGCCGTGGCCGTCGGCGCCGACGACGGCGTCGAGGGGATCTCCACGGTCAACCTGGACGACCGTCCGGTGGTCGCGGGCGCCGTCCGCCACCTCGTCGAGCTGGGCCACCGCCGCATCGCCTACGTCGCCGGTCCCGAGGAGTACCTGCACGCCCAGCGGCGGCTCGGCGCCTGGCGGGACGCGCTCGCGGAGGCGGGCCTGCCCCAGGGCCCGGTCCTGCCGGGCGGCTTCACCGCCGAGGGCGGCGCGCTCGCGACACAGGCGCTGATCACGCGGGGCGAACGGCCCACCGCCATCGTGTACGCCAACGACCTGTCTGCCACCGCGGGCATGGCCGTGGCGCAGGAGGCCGGCCTGCGGCTGCCCGACGACCTGTCGGTGGTCGGGTTCGACGACGTACCGCTCGCCTCCTGGACCCGGCCCTCGCTCACCACCTGCCGCGCCGACGCCGCCAGCTGGGGCCGGGCCGCCGCACGCGCCCTGATCGAGACGATCGAGCAGGGCACCACCCCCCACGTGGAACTGGACCCGGCCGCGCTCATGGTGCGCGGCTCGACGGGACCGGCCCCCACCGAGGCCGCACGCCCCTGAACCCCGCGCCACCGAACCCCGAACGCCACCGAACCCCGAACCGCTGAACGCGCGCCCGCCGCGCCCACGACGTTCTCCGCTCCCCGGAGGGCCGTCACCGAGGCAGGACGACGCCCCGGAACGGCCGCTTCCCACCCTTTGAGAACACGGAGCCACCGCAATGAAGAAAACCCTCCTGACCGTCCTCTCCGCCGTCGCCCTGACCGTGCCGCTCGCGGCGTGCGGCAGCGGCGGCTCGGACTCCGCCTCCGGCGCCGACGCCCACGGGCCGATCACGGTCTGGTACTCCAACAACGCCCAGGAGGTCGCCTGGGGCAAGAGCATGGTCGCGTCCTGGAACGCCGCCCACCCCGACGAGAAGGTGAAGGCGCAGGAGATACCGGCGGGCAAGAGCTCCGAGGAGGTCATCGGCGCGGCCATCACGGCCGGCAACGCCCCGTGCCTGATCCTCAACACCGCCCCCGCGGCCGTGCCCGGCTTCCAGAAGCAGGGCGGCCTGGTGGCCCTGGACGACTTCCCCGGTGGCAAGAAGTACCTCGAGGAGCGGACCGGCGAACGGCTCTCCCAGTACGCGTCGCCCGACGGCAAGTACTACCAGATGCCCTGGAAGAGCAACCCCGTCATGATCTTCTACAACAAGGACCTGTTCAAGAAGGCCGGGCTCGACGCCGAGCACCCCAAGCTCGCCAGCTACCAGGACTTCCTCACCACCTCGCGCGCCCTGGTCAAGGGCGGGGCGCACGCCGCCATCTGGCCGGCGCCCACCTCGGAGTTCTACCAGTCCTGGTTCGACTTCTACCCGCTCTTCGCCGCCCAGACCGGCAAGCAGCTCGTCGAGGACGGCAAGGCCCGGTTCGCCTCGCCCGACGGCATCAAGGCCGCCGAGTTCTGGAAGACCATGTACGCGGATCACCTGGCCCCCAACGAGCAGTACAACGGTGACTCCTTCGCCGACGGCAAGGCCGCCATGGCGATCGTCGGCCCGTGGGCCGTCTCCGTCTACGGCGACAAGGTCAAGTGGGGCGCCGTGCCGGTGCCGACCGCGACCGGCGCCGAGGCCAAGGGCACCTTCAGCGACGAGAAGTCCATCGGCATGTTCACCGCGTGCAAGAACAAGGGCACGGCCTGGGACGTCCTGAAGTTCGCCACCAGCAAGGAGCAGGACGGCAAGCTGCTGGACGCCACCGGCCAGATGCCGATGCGGCAGGACCTGCCGGCCGCGTACCCCGACTACTTCGCCTCGCACCCGGAGTACAAGACCTTCGCCGAGCAGGCCGACCGCACCGTCGAGGCACCGAACGTGCCGAACTCCGTCGAGATCTGGCAGACGTTCCGCGACGCCTACACCAAGTCCGTGATCTTCGGGAAGGGCGACGTGGAGAGCGCCTTCCGCGAGGCGGCGGGCAAGGTCGACGGCCTGGCGAAGCAGTGAGTCGGGTCGATGTCCTCCACGCAGCATGACGTCCTCCGCCCCGGGCCGGCCCGGGGCGGGGCCCGCACCCGGTCCGGCCAGGAGCCGCGAGCCCGGCGGCGCGGGCCGAGGTTCGCGGGCAAGCAGCCGATCGGTCTCGCCTTCGTCTCCCCCTACCTGCTGTACCTGGCCGCGATCTTCCTGTACCCGCTCGGCTTCGCGGTGTGGATCTCCTTCCACGACTACTTCTTCGCCGCGCCGGGCGCCCAGGTGGACCGCCCCTTCGTGGGGTTCGCCAACTACACCTCCGTCCTCACCGATCCGGACGTGTGGCGGTCCTTCCTCAACATCGCGGTCTTCCTGGTCATCAACGTGCCGCTGACGGTGGCGGCGTCCCTCGTGCTCGCCACCGCCCTCAACTCCAAGATCCGGGCGCGCACGTTCTTCCGCACGGCCTACTACGTCCCGTACATCACCGCCAGCGTCGCGGTCGTCGGCGTGTGGCTGTTCCTGTTCAACTCCAACGGCCTGGTGAACAAGGCGCTCGGGCCGCTGGCGCCGGACCCGTCGTGGCTGGTCAACTCGCACCTGGCGATGCCGACCATCGCACTGTTCGTCGCCTGGAAGCAGCTCGGCTTCTTCATCGTGCTCTACCTCTCGGCGCTGCAGAACGTGCCCGGCGAGCTCTACGAGTCCGCCGCGCTCGACGGCGCGGGCAAGATGCGCATGTTCTGGTCGATCACGGTGCCGGCGGTGCGCACCGCCACCCTGCTCGTGCTGGTCCTGGCGACGGTGACCGGGGCGAACCTGTTCACCGAGCCGTATCTGCTGACCAGCGGCGGCGGACCGGACGGGGCCACCACCTCACCGGTGCTGCTGATGTACCAGCGCGGTCTGCAGCAGGGCCACCCGGACGAGGCGGCGGCGATCGGCGTGATCCTCGTCGTGCTGATCACCGGCATCTCCCTGGTCTACCGCCGAGTGCTGGAGAGGGACTGACATGACCGACGTCCACGCTCCCGCGTACAGGCGCCGCCCGGCAGGGCACAGTCCGCACACGCACTCCCGCGCCCGCCGGATCCTGTCGCGGCTGGCACTGCTCGCCGGGGCCTTCGCCTTCCTCTTCCCCTTCTACTACATGCTCATCGGCTCGCTGCAGCGCGAGCCCGACAGCAGCCCCGCCGGCGCCTTCCCACGACCGGGGAACCTCTCCCTGCACAACTACGCGGAGATCAACTCGGCCATCTCGCTCGGCCGTTCCCTGATCAACTCCGGGATCTTCACCGGCGGCGTCATCATCTGCACCACGGTCTTCGGGCTGCTGGCCGGGTACGCGCTGGCCCGGCTCCACTTCCGGGGCAAGGGATCGACCTTCGCCCTGGTGCTGCTGGTGCAGGTCGTCCCGTTCCAGTTGCTGATGATCCCGCTCTACGTGCTGATCGTCCGCGACTACGGGCTGGCCGACTCCTACATCGGGATCATCCTCCCGTTCGCCATCAACACCAGCGCGGTCTTCATCTTCCGGCAGTTCTTCCTGCAACTGCCGCAGGCGATGTTCGAGGCCGCGCGCATCGACGGCGCGGGCGAGCTGCAGATCCTGTTCCGGATCGCGATCCCGCTGTGCAAGCCGGCGCTCGCCTCCGTCGTGCTGCTGAGCTTCACCGGGCCGTGGAACGAGTTCCTGTGGCCGTTCCTGGTCACCAAGGAGCAGAACATGCAGCCCCTGGCCGTCTCGCTGGCCAACTACATCAGCACCGTCTCCTCCGCCGCCGCCAACCCGTTCGGCGCCATCCTCGCCGGCGCCTGCGTGCTGGCCGCGCCCGCAGTGGCCCTGTACCTCGTCTTCCAGAGCCGCTTCACCTCCACCGACCTCGATTCCGCCACGAAGGGCTGAACTCGCTGTGAACGACCGCACCACCGGCTCCACCCGTACGACCGGCTCCACCAACGTGCCCTACCGCCTGACCCGTGTCGGCGTCGTGATGTCCCCGCTCGCCGGCGAGACCGACGAGGCCGAGGGCGTGCTCAACCCCGCGTCCGGCCGCACCCCGGACGGCACCCTGCACCTGCTGCCCCGCCTCGTCGCGGAGGGCAACGTCTCCCGCGTGGGCCTCGCCGAGGTCGTGATCGAGGACGGCGTGCCCACCGGCGTCGAGCGCCGCGGCGTCGTCCTCGCCCCCGACGCCGGCTGGGAGCGCGGCAAGAACAACGCCGGCGTGGAGGACCCGCGCACCACGTGGATCGAGGCGCTCGGGCTGCACGTCATGTCGTACGTGGCCTACGGCCCGCTCGGCCCCAAGCCGGCGCTGGCCGTCTCGAAGGACCTGGTCACCTGGGAGCGCCTGGGCCCGATCCAGTTCGCCTACCAGGCCGACCTCGACACCGACCTCAACCTCTTCCCGAACAAGGACGTGGTGCACTTCCCCGAGCCCGTCCCGGGTCCGGACGGCGAGCCCGCCTTCGCCATGCTGCACCGCCCGATGTGGGACCTGGGCTGGTTCCGTCCCGGGGAGGGCGTCCACCTGCCGGCCGGCGTGACCGACGAGCGCCCCGGCATCTGGATCTCCTACGTCCCGGTGGCCGAAGTGGAGAAGGACCTCAGCGCCCTGGCCCGCCCCCGTGACCACCGGCTGGTCGCGCTGTCCGAGCACCCCTGGGAAGAGCTCAAGATCGGTGCCGGGCCGGCCCCGATCCGCGTCGAGGAGGGCTGGCTGCTCATCCACCACGGCGTGTCCGGCACCATCGACGACCCCTTCGCCCAGCAGCAGAAGGTCAGCTACGCGGCGGGCGCGATGATTCTCGACCCGCAGGACCCGGCCCGCATCCTGGCCCGCACCGACGAGCCGCTGATGGAGCCCGAGACGGAGGAGGAGCGTTCCGGCACCGTGCCCAACGTCGTCTTCCCGACCGCGATCGAGGAGATCGACGGCGTCCGCTACGTCTTCTACGGCATGGCCGACGCGCACATCGGCGTCGCCCGCCTGGACCGTGCCGAGTGACCACGCTCGGTCTGGGCCTGGCCGGCTGCGGCGCGTTCGGCGCCTACCTGCTGGACGCCGTGGCCGACCTGCCCGGCGTGCGCGTCGTGGCGTGCGCCGACCCCGACGGTGACCGTGCCGCCGCCCTCGCGCGGCGGCACGGCGCCGCCGTCGCCGACGATGCCGACGCGCTGGCCGGCTTCCCGGGTGTGGACGTCGTGGCGATCGCCACTCCCCCGGCCACGCACGCGGAACTCGCCGTCGGCGCGCTGCGCGCGGGCCGGCACGTCTTCTGCGAGAAGCCGCTGGCCGTGACGCTGGAGGACGCCCTGCGGGTGGAGGCGGAGGCCGGGCGTTCGGCCGGGGTCCTCGTCGTCGACCACGTCCTGCGCTACAACCCCGTCCTGCGGATGCTGCAGCGGCTCCGTGCGGAAGGGCTGCTGGACCCGCTGGTGCGCTTCGCCTTCGAGAACGACGCCGCCGACGAGGACCTGGGCCCCGGCCACTGGTTCTGGGACCCCGCGCACAGCGGTGGCATCCACGTCGAGCACGGCGTGCACTTCTTCGACGCCGCCCGCGCCCTCATGGGCAGCGAGCCCGTCGAGGTGCACGGCACAGCGGTCCACCGCGACGGCGGCCCGGTCGACATCGTCGTGGCCACCGCCACCCACCCCGGCGGCGCCGTCGCCACCCACACCCACTCCTTCACCCACGCCCACCGCGCCGAACGGCAGTTGATGCGCCTGGACTACGGCTTCGCCGAGGCCCGGGTCACCGGCTGGATCCCGGCCCATGCGACGGTCACGGCCTGGACGGACGAGCAGGGCGCCCGCCGCTGGGAGGACCTGCCCGCGCGCGCCGCCGGCCTGCTGGCCGTGCCCGGGCTCCGGCCGCACGGCGAGGAGCGGATCACCGTCACCGTGGAACGCGACGCGGGCCCGTCGGCGCCCGCCCGCGGCCGCGGCGTCGAGCGCAGCGTCCCGCACCGGGTGACCTGCGTGGTCGACCTGGGCGGCGAGGCGCGCAAGCAGCACGTGTACGCGGAGAGCGTGCGCGCCGCCTTCACCGACCTGCTGCGCTGCGCGACGGAGGGCGGCACCCCGGTGGCCGACGCGCGGTCCGGACGGACCGCGGTCGCGGTGGCCGAGGCGGCCACGCGCTCCGCGGAGACCGGCCGCACCCTCCCCGTCCCTTCGGACCGAACAGGAGCATGAGGAGCATCGTGAGCAGCACCACCGGTCCCGATCCGGCCGCGCCCTGGTGGCGGGACGCCGTCTGCTACGAGATCCACCCGCGCGCGTTCGCCGACGGTGACGGGGACGGCGTAGGCGACCTCGCGGGCGCAGCCGGCCGCCTGGACCACGTGGCCCGGCTCGGGGCGGACGCGGTGTGGATCACCCCGTTCTACCCGTCACCGCTGGCGGACGGCGGCTACGACATCGCCGACCACACCGCCGTCGCCCCGGACCTCGGCACCGACGCGGACTTCGACGCCCTGGTCGGGCGCGCCCACGGCCTGGGGCTGCGGGTCCTGATCGACCTCGTCCCCAACCACACCTCCGACACGCACCCCTGGTTCCGCGAGGCCCTGGCGGCCGGCCCCGGGAGTGCGGCCAGGGACCGCTACCTCTTCCGCCCGGGACGCGGCGCGGACGGTGAACTCCCGCCGAACGACTGGGAGTCCGCGTTCGGGGGCTCGGCATGGACCGTGGTCCCGGCGCCGGAGGGCGGCCCGGGCGAGTGGTACCTGCACCTGCACGCGCCCGAGCAGCCCGACCTCGACTGGCGGCACCCGGAGGTCGTCGCCGACTTCGAGCGGATCCTGCGGCACTGGCTCGACCGCGGCGTCGACGGTTTCCGCATCGACGTGGCCCACACCCTCTTCAAGGCCCCGGGCCTCCCCGACGCCGGGCCAGGACAGCACCAGGACATCCTGCGCAACCACCTGATGCCGTACCACGACCAGGAGGAACTGCACCCGCTGTTCCGCGCCTGGCGCCGGCTCCTGGACACCCACCCGGCCCCGCCCGGCGCGGTCCCTCCGGAGCAGCGGGTGATGGTCGCCGAGGCCGCCGTCTTCGTACCGGCCCGGCTGGCCCGGTACGTCAGCCCCGGCGAGATGCAGCAGGCCTTCAACTTCGCCTTCCTGGAGTCCCCTTGGGACGGGGTGGAGATGCGCGCGGTCATCGAGCGGTCCGTGTCGTCGATGCGCGCCGTCGGAGCGCCCGTCACGTGGGTCCTCTCCAGCCACGACGCGGTCCGCCCGGTCACGCGCTACGGCGGCGGCCCCGGCGGCCGCCGCCGCGCCCGGGCCGCCGCGCTGCTCATGCTCGCGCTGCCCGGCGCCGCCTACGTCTACCAGGGCGAGGAGCTGGGGCTGCCGCAGGTCCACGTGCCGGACGACCGGCTGCGCGACCCGCTCTGGGAACGTTCCGGCCACCGCGAACGCGGACGTGACGGCTGCCGGGTGCCGCTGCCCTGGGAGGGCACGGCGGCACCGTACGGGTTCAGCACCGCCGCCCCGGACGCCTGCTGGTTCCCGCAGCCCGGCGACTGGGCCGGCCTCACCGTCCGCGCCCAGGAGGACGACCCCGCGTCGATGCTCGCCCTGTACCGCTCCGCGCTGCGCCTGCGGCGCACCGCGCCGGTCCCGGCGGACGCGGTGCCGGTCCCCGAAGGGCCCGCGGACGGGTCCTGGTTCGCCTTCGACCGCGCGCCCGGGCTGCGGTGCCTGACCAACTTCGGCCCGGATCCGCTGCCCCTCGCGGACGGCGACGAGGTGCTGCTGGCCAGCGCCCCGCTCGACGGCCGCTCGGTGCCCGCGGACACGACCGTCTGGCTCCGCACCGCCGGGAGCGCTGCCGCGCACACGTCCTGACCCGGCGGTTCCGCGGCGATGTCGCGCGTACGCGAGCCCGCACAGCGGGTCGTACCGGTCGACCGGGCGGGGCCCCGCGTCCCGACCGCTACGGCCCGCGGCCCGATCCCGGCCGCCCGGGGCCCGGGCCAGGACGCCCGGGCCCCGTCGGCCGCGATCACCGGTCCCACTGCATGCGGGGAAGCGACTCCAGCGGCTTGAGGTCGGCGTGCTGCGCGGTGGCGACCAGTGCCTGCACCATCACGGACTCGGGATCCCGGCGGAACGCGACCAGCCCTATCTCGGCGGCCCGGGCGGGCTCCACCATCGGGACGGCCCGCACGCCGGGCGGCACTCCCAGGGCATGGATCCACGCCAGAGGCACGATCCCGGCCCACCGCCCGGCCACGACGTGCGCGATCAGCGAGGCGAACGAGTCGGTCTCCACCCTCGCCACCGGTTCGGCCCCGGCAGCGGCGAAGAGGGCGTCCATGGTGCGCCGGCCCCGCATGGTCGATGTGAGCAGGCACAGCGGCAGGGCCGCAGCCTCCGCCCAGGACGCCGTGGCACCGCCGGCCGGGGCCCACGAGGCGTCGGTGAGCAGCGCGTACTTCTCCCGGTACAGCGGCACGGTACGAAAGGCGGCGCGCACTTCGTCGTCCAGGTAGGTGACGGCGGCGTCGAGGGTGAAGTCCCTGAGCATCGTGAGGATGTCGCTCGACGTCAGGTCGTTCACGATGTGCGCGGTGAGCAGCGGGTGGCGCGTGCACAGGGGGTCGACCAGGCGTGGCACGGCTGTGGCGGCGCTGGGCACGACGCCGATGCGGATGCGGCCGCTCAGTCCGGTGCGCATGGCGGTGACCTCGCCCTCCATGGCCTCCCGGTCGGCCAGGATCTGCCGCGCCCACACCACGACGCGCTCGCCCTCGGCGGTGAGGCCGTCGAACCGCCGGCCCCGCTGGATCAGCGCGACGCGCATCTCCTCCTCCAGCTTGCGGATGCCCTCCGACAACGAGGGCTGGGACACCCCGCAGCTCTGCGCGGCACGGGCGAAATGCCCCTCACGTGCCAGGGCCACCAGGTATTCGAGCTGCCGGAAGAGCACGGATGAGCACCTCTCGGGTTTCGGCCGGCCGGGCAACGCGTCGGACTCGTTCCCGGTTCCGAGCTGTATACCAAGTCGCTCCCGGCGGGCCGACGGCGCCCGCCTGAGCGAAGTGCCCGGAGCGCCGGTTCCCAGTGAACCGGTGGGTGCCGTGCGGGGCGAGTCGTGGGCGCGGTCGGAGCGCCGGCGCGCACGCCGTACCGCGGGCCGCCGACCCTGCGCCCCCGCCGGGCCGCCCGTGCCGACCGGCGCGGTGGGAACGACACGGCCTCCCCCGGGAGGCCGCGTACGCCGCCGCCCCGCGTCAGGCGACGGGCTGGGCCGCGCGCACCCGTTCGGCCCCGGTGTACACGTTCGCCGAGCGGCCGCGCAGGAAGCCCACCAGGGTCATCCCCGTCTCGTCGGCCAGGTCCACTGCGAGGGAGGACGGCGCGGACACCGCGGCCAGCACCGGGATGCCCGCCATGGCCGCCTTCTGCACGAGTTCGAAGGACGCCCGCCCGCTGACCATGAGCACGGTGCCCCGCAGCGGCAGCAGCCCCTCCTGCAGCGCGTGCCCGATCACCTTGTCGACGGCGTTGTGGCGGCCCACGTCCTCACGCAGGCACAGCATCTCGCCGTCCGTCGTGAACAGCCCGGCCGCGTGCAGCCCGCCCGTGCTGTCGAAGACCCGCTGCGCCGCCCGCAGCCGGTCGGGGAGGGTGAAGAGCACCTCGGAGTCGATCTCCGCGCCGTCGTCGGCCACGCTCCAGTGCTGTGTGGTCCGCACCGCGTCCAGGCTCGCCTTGCCGCACAGACCGCAGGAGGAGGTGGTGTAGAAGTTGCGCTCCAGCGAGAGGGCGGGGAGGCGCACACCGGGCGCCAGGGCGACGTCGACGACGTTGTAGGTGTTGCCGCCGTCGGCCGTGGCGCCGGCGCAGTAGCGGATGCCCAGCACGTCGTCCGCACCGTGGACGACTCCTTCGCTGACGAGGAAGCCCACGGCCAGGTCGAAGTCGCTGCCCGGGGTGCGCATGGTGATCGTCAGCGCGCGGCCGCCGACGCGGATCTCCATCGGTTCCTCGGCGGCCAGCGTGTCCGCGCGGTGCCCGGGCACCCCGTCCCTGATCCGCAGCACCCGCCGCCGCGCGGTCACCCGGCCCATGCCGCCGCCTCCAGTCGTACGACGACGGCCTTGGACGTCGGGCAGTTGCTGACGTCGGCGACGCTGTCCAGCGGGACCAGGACGTTGGTCTCCGGGTAGTAGGCGGCGGCCGACCCCCGGGAGGTGGGGTAGGGCACCAGGCGGAAGGACTCGGCCCGGCGCTCGCTGCCGTCGGTCCAGACGCTCACCAGGTCCACCATCTGCATCTCGGTGAGCCCCAGGTCCTCGATGTCCTCGGGGTTGACCATGACGACCCGGCGGCCGCCGCGGATGCCGCGGTAGCGGTCGTCCATGGCGTACGGGACGGTGTTCCACTGGTCGTGCGACCGCAGGGACTGCAGGATGAGGTGGCCCTTCGGTGCCCGCGGCATCTCGAAGTCGTTGCGGGTGAAGACGGCCTTGCCGCTCGGCGTCCGGAAGGTCATCGCGTTCACCGGGTTCGGCAGCTGGAATCCGCCCGGTTCGGCGACCCGCCGGTTGAAGTCCTCGAACCCCGGGACGACCCGGGAGATCCGGTCCCGGACGGTGCCGTAGTCGGCCTCGAACTCCTCCCAGCCGATCTCCGGGGTCCCGCCGAGGGTGGCCCGGGCCAGCCGGCTGATGATCGCCACCTCGCTCAGCAGGTCGGGGGAGGCGGGCGCCAGCTTGCCGCGGGAGGCGTGCACCATGCTCATGGAGTCCTCGACGGTGACGAACTGCTCGCCGCCGGCCTGGACGTCCCGGTCGCTGCGGCCCAGGGTGGGCAGGATCAGTGCGGTGTCACCGCACACGGTGTGCGAGCGGTTGAGCTTGGTGGAGATGTGCGCCGTCAGCCGGCACCGGCGCATCGCCCGCTCGGTGACGTCGCTGTCCGGGGTCGCCCGGATGAAGTTCCCCGCCACCCCGAGGAAGAACTTCGCCTCGCCGTCGCGCATGGCGCGGATGGCGTCGACGGAGTCGCGGCCGTGCTTGGCGGGGGGTGTGAAGCCGAACTCCCGTCCCAGGGAGTCGAGGAAGCTCTGCGGCATCTTCTCCCAGATGCCCATGGTGCGGTCGCCCTGGACGTTGCTGTGGCCGCGCACCGGGCACGCCCCCGCGCCGGCCCGGCCCAGGTTGCCGCGCAGCATCAGGAAGTTGACGATCTCCCGGATGGTCGGCACACCGTGCTTCTGCTGCGTGACGCCCATGGCCCAGCAGACGATGACGCTCTTGGCGGCCAGGACGCGCTCGTGGACCTGCTCCACCTCCTCGCGCGTCAGGCCGGTGGCCGTCAGCACGTCGTCCCACGACGTCTTGCGCGCGTGCTCCGCGAACTCCTGGAAGCCCGTGCTGTGCTCACGGATGAAGTCGTGGTCCAGGACCGTACCGGGAGCGGCGTCCTCGGCCTCCAGGAGCAGCAGGTTCAGCGCCTGGAAGAGGGCGAGGTCGCCGCCCGCACGGATGTGCAGGAACTGGTCGGCGATGACCGTGCCGCGCCCGATGACACCGCGCGCCTTCTGCGGGTGCTTGAACCGCATCAGCCCGGCCTCGGGGAGGGTGTTGACGGCGACGACGCTTCCGCCGCGCCGCTTGGTCTCCTCCAGGGCGGACAGCATGCGCGGGTGGTTGGTGCCGGGGTTCTGGCCGACGACGAAGATCAGGTCGGCCTCGTGGATGTCGTCCAGGCTGACGGTGCCCTTGCCGACGCCGAGGGTCTCGTTCATGGCGGCGCCACTGGACTCGTGGCACATGTTGCTGCAGTCCGGCAGGTTGTTGGTGCCGTAGGCGCGGGCGAAGAGCTGGAGGAGGAAGGCGGCCTCGTTGCCCACCCGTCCGGAGGTGTAGAACAGGGCCTCGTCCGGGGAGTCCAGGGCCCGCAGTTCCCCGGCCATCAGGGCGATGGCGTCGTCCCAGGATATGGGCTCGTAGTGCTCCGCGCCCGGCCGCTTGACCATCGGTTCGGTCAGTCTGCCCTGCTGGTTGAGCCAGTAGTCGGACTTGCGGCCCAGTTCGTCGACGGTGTACCGCTCGAAGAGCTCGCGCCGTACGCGGTGCGACGTCGCCTCGTCGGTGATGTGCTTGGCGCCGTTCTCGCAGTACTCGTTCATGTGCCGCTTGCCCGGCGCCGCCTCCGGCCAGGCACAGCCGGGGCAGTCGATGCCCTTGGCCTGGTTGATGTTCAGCAGGGTCAGCATGGTCCGGCGGGGCGAGGTCTGGCTCAGGGAGTACTGCAGTGCGTGCGTGACCGCGGGGAGACCGGTCGCCCACGTCTTGGGAGAGGTGATCTCCAGGTGCTCGTCCGTCGGGTCCTCCAGAGCGCCCATGCCTGCCCCGCCTTCCCTGCTTCCGACTCCGCGGAAACCGCCGCGAATACCGATCCGCAGAAAAGCTAAGCCCGCTCGTCCGGCCCGTCAAAGAGGCCGTTCCTTTTACTTGATAGGCGACGCCGATGAAGGATTGCCTCCCGCCGGGTGGGGTGAACTACCTGGTCGACGCCGCACTGTTCACATCCGGGACAACGCGGCGAAAAGCCTTCGCAAAAAAATCGACTCACGAACCGGGGATTTCCCCGGGGACGCCGGTTCCACCACCCACGAGAATTCAGATCGGCTTTGCACCTGCCTGGACGGCGATCGTCTGCTCGGTCCAGATGGTCTTGCCGCGCTCCCGGTAGCGGGTTCCCCAGCGCTCCGCGAACTGGGAGACCAGCAGCAGACCGCGGCCGCCCTCGTCGGTGGTGCGGGCGTGCCGCAGGAAGGGGGCGGCGCTGCTCGTGTCGGAGACCTCGCAGGTCAGCGCGCGGTCGCGGATGAGCCGGAGCTGGATGGGCGGCGCCGCGTACCGGATGGCGTTGGTGACCAGTTCGCTGACGATCAGTTCGGTGGCGAAGCACTCCTCCTGGAGGGCCCAGGCGGCGAGCTGACGCGTCGTCAGCGTCCGGGCGGTGGCCACCGCGGCCGGGTCGCACGGCAGGTTCCACGTCGCGACGGAGTCGGGGCCGAGGGGCCGGGGGCAGGCCACCAGCACCGAGGCGTCGCGGTCCGGGTCCGCGGGGACCAGGGCGTCGGTGAGCAGCAGGCTCATGTCCTGCGGCGAGTCGCAGGGTGTGGCCAGCAGCCGTTCGAACTCCGCCTGTCCGGTCCCCTCCGGGTGGCTCTGCAGGAGCCCGGGGGTGCGGAGCACCAGCATGCACCCCTCGGGCAGTTCGAGGGTGGCCAGCCCGAACGGCGGCCCCGGGCGGCCGAGGGGCTCTCCCTCGGGGGCCCGCGCGGTCCGCACGGTGTGGTCGGGGTGGACGACCGTCGGCGGCGGATGACCCGCCGACGCCATGGTGCCCAGCCGGGTCACGGGGTCGTAGACGAGGTAGAGGCAGGTGGCGCCGACCGGCGAGCCGGAGCCCGCGCCCGCGTGCTCCTGGGCGACGTTGCGCACCAGGTCGTCGAGACGGGCGAGGACCTCGTCCGGTGCCTGGTCCAGGTTGGCCAGGGTGTGCACGGCCGCGCGCAGCCGGCCCATGGTGGCGGCGGTGCGCATGCCCCGGCCGGGGGTGCTGCCACTGACCAGGGCGACCCTCGCTCCGGGCAGCGGGATGACCTCCGTCCAGTCCCCGCCGGCACCGGAGCGCACCAGGTGGTGGGCCCACTCCACGGCGCTGGGCGCGGGCAGCCGCTGGGGCAGCATGCCGCGCTGCAGGGCGAGTACGGCGTTGCGTTCGCGCACGTAGCGGTGGGCGTTGTCCAGTGCCATCGCGCCGCGGCCTGCCAGGTCGACGGCGAGCGTCAGGTCGTCCTCGTCGAAGGGTCCGAGGCCCGGGTCCCAGCGGTGGAAGGTCACGAGGCCCAGCACGCAGTCGCGGACCAGCAGCGGCACCACCATCAGGGAGTGCACCCGCTCCTCCAGCATCCTGCCGCCGCGCACGGGGTCCTCCCGGTTCCAGCCGCTGTCCTGGCTGAGCCGGGGGACCAAGCGCGGCTCGTGATCGGCGAGCACCTGCAGGGCGGGTGAACCCGCCAGGTGGGTGCTGACCGCACCCGTGGTGTACGCGCCGGTCCGGCCGCAGCGGGCGGAGGTCGCGGCGCGCCGCAGCCCGGTGTCGTCCTCGACGGGGCCAGCGGCCATCTCCTCGCCGCCGAGCAGCGGGGCCAGCAGGTCCACGCTCACGCAGTCGGCGAGCACCGGAACGGCGACCTCGGCGAGTTCCTGCGCCGTGCGGATCGGGTCGAGGGTGGTGCCGATCGTACGGCCCGCCTCGGCCATCAACGCCAGGCGCTGCTCGGCGAGATGCCGCTCGGTGACGTCGACCACGGCGTCGGCCACACCGAGGATGCGGCCGTCCTCCGCCTCGAGCCGGAAGGCGGACGCCGAGTAGACGTGCTCCCGGGCGGGGTCGCCGGGCGGACGGCCGCGCTTCTCGAACGAGATCGCGGCCTCACCGGTCCTGAGCACCCGGCCCATCACGCGCTCGGCGAGCTCCGCACTGAAGTCGGGCCAGGCCTCGGTGGGCCGCCGTCCCAGCGCGAGCTCCGACCGGTGGTCCTGCATGCCCTCCGCCGCCGGGTTGAAGCGCATCAGCCTGAGCTGCGGGTCCAGCACGAACAGGCCGATCGGCGAGCGTGTGAACAGGGCCTCCAGGAGGGCGCGGTCGATGTCCGGGGTGAGCCCCTGCACCCCGGTGAGCAGGTCGACGGTGAGGCGCGGGCCCGTCCCGTCGTCGCGTACGGACCGCAGTGCCGGCCGGCAGGCGACCGTCCGGCCCTCACGGTGCCGGAGGAGGACGCACCCGGACCCGGTGCCGCCGTCCTCGCCGCGGTCGTCCTCGCCGCCGGTGCCGGGCGTCGGCGCGAACAAGTCGATCACTGGCCGGCCGAGCACATCACCCGCCTGGTGGCCGAGGAGGCGCTCCGCCTCCGGGCTCCACGCGACGACCGCGCCGTGGGCGTCGATCACCAGCCGCGCCGCGGTGCGCCCCGCCGGCTCCTCGCGCTCTCCGCCGCCTTCTCGCGATGTCCCAGTGCCCATGACCGTCCCATCACGTCACGGTCCTCCGGTTCCCAGTGTTGCGCAGGCGGGCGAGGTCACCACTCGGGCGCCGCCCGAAGCACCCGGGGCGCCTCAGCCGTGCAGGAAGGAGCTCACCTCGGCGGGCGGCGGGACCTCGGCAGGGGTAAAGCGCCGGGTCTCGCCGCGGAAGGAGCGCACCTCCAGCCAGCTATCGGGGTCCGCACCCGGCAGCGCCGCCATGAGGGCCTCGAGATGGGCCGTGCCGAACACCTTGAACGTCCGCGTCCGTCCGTAATGGGACGGCCGGACGTCGAAACGGAGGTCGACGACCGGCTGCGGCGGGCGGGTCCAGTCGGCGTATGGCAGCGAGCCGTGCCCGTGGATCCGTGCGTCGACCAGGACCTCGGGATCCGCGTCCGCGATCTCGCAGTCGAAGACCGGGAAGGCGGCGGCGACGCGGTCCGCGATGGCGGGGTACGCGACACAGCCCTGTCCGAGCGCCGGTGCGCAGAACAACGCGTGGGTGAACGCCCCGACCGGCTCCGGCAGCGGCACCTTGTGGTGCGAGCTCCCGTCGAAGGCCAGGTCACGACGGGTGCTGACGAAGCCCAGGAAGGCGGAAACCGCCGCCGCGTCGCTCCGGTCGGCCCGTACGGCGAAGCGGACCGCGCTGCGTCCGTCGCCGCGCGGGAGGACGTACTCGTGGAATCCGCCCGGCCGGCCGGGCGCGAGCACATGGCGGTACACCTGCTCGAAGCCCTCGACCGGCAGGTACTCGGAAGGCAGGGCGTGCGGCCGGGTGCCCGCCCGCAGGACGTCGAGGACCTTCGCCTCCAGGTCCGGTCCGGCCGCGTCGTGCGGCGGGTCGACCTCCGTGAAGCCCTTCCGCAACCACTCACCGACCTTGCGCGCGGCATGGCGCCGGGCGTGCTCCTCGTCGTTGAGCGTCGAGGTGCTCCCCTTGCCCCTGCCCCCGACGGGACCCCAGCGCAGGAAGCAGCGGATCCCCTCCTGGCGGATCTCCCGGTACTCGGGCCCTCCGGCCCCCGGGGACTCGAACCGCCGCCACCTCGTCATCGGCCCTCCGCCGTCCGCGGCGCCGCCCGTACGCCCCGCGCCGCTCCCGGCGGCCATGCTAGGCCGGGTCGCCAAATGCCCCCGCGACGGGCGCGCCCGCGGCGATCCGGTACAGCACGTTGGGGCGGAGCGGCCCCTCGGGGGCGGCGGGGTCGTCGAAGTCGCCGGCGATGTCGCGGGTCATGCCGATTCGGCGCATGACGGCCTGGGAGCGGAGGTTGCCGGCCGTGGTCACCGCGAGGATCTCCGGAAGGCCGAGGGTGCCGAAGCCGAAGGCCAGGACGGCCCGTGCGGCCTCGGTGGCGTAGCCGTTGCCCCAGGCCGCGCGGGCGAGGCGCCAGCCGATCTCCACCCCCGTGAACGGCAGGCCGTCGTCCACCGGGTCCAGGCCCGCGAAGCCGGCGAACTCGCCGGTCGCCCGGACCTCGACCGCCCACCAGCCGTAGCCGCGCTCGTCGAATTCGGCCAGGAACCGGGCCACGGAGGCATCGCTCTGCTCCCGGGTCAGCGGCTCCCCCAGGTGCTCGCGCACCTCGGGGTCGGCGTTCATCGCCGCCCAGGGCGCGAGGTCGCGGTCGCGCCAGCGGCGCAGGAGCAGTCGTTCGGTGCGCAGTTCTGTCATGCCGCCAAGCCAAACGGCGGCCGCGGCCCCGGGCAAGGCAATTTCCCATCTGGGTTGCCTTTCAGTACTCAGCTGACCTAGATTGAAGATACGTATCCAGCCCAATGGAAATGAGCGCCCCCATGGACATCAAGAACTCCGTCGCCGTCGTGACCGGCGCGGGCCGCGGTCTCGGCCGCCACCTGGCCACCCAGCTGCTCGACCGGGGCGCCGCCAAGGTCTACGCCGGCGTCCGCAACCCCGGCGCCCTCGACCTTCCGGGCGTCGAGCCGCTCCACCTGGACATCACCGACCCCGAGTCGATCACTGCTGCGGCCCGCCTCGCCTCGGACGCCACCCTTGTGATCAACAACGCGGGCGTCAGCACCCACGTGGGACTGGCCGAGGGGAACATGGCCGACATCCGCCTGGAGATGGAGACCCACTTCTTCGGCTCCCTGGGCGTCACGCGCGCCTTCGCGCCCGTGATCGCGGCCAACGGCGGCGGAGCCGTCCTCAACGTGCTGTCCGTCCTGTCCTGGATCCATGTCCCGGGATACGGCGGCTACAGCGCGGCCAAGGCCGCCGAGCTGGCGATGACCAACGTCGTCCGGCGCGAGCTCGCCCCGTCCGGGATCGACGTCACCGCGCTCCACGTGGGCTACATGGACACCGACATGGCCGGGTACGTCGACCCCTCGGACAAGGTGGACCCGGCCTGGGTGGCGGGCCTGGCCCTGGACGGCATCGAGCAGCGGGCGCTGGAGGTCGTCGTCGACGACCGGAGCCGCGGCGTCAGGGCCGCCCTCTCCGGCGGTCTCGAACTGCTCTACCCCGACCTGCCCGCGCCGAAGTCCCTCTGACCCCGGACAGGATCGCCTCACCCGCCGCCGAGGCGGCGGCTGAACTGGAAATATAAAGTCAGAGGCAGGGTGGGGACATGTCCGGCGTCAACGCCACCGGCGGGGAAGAGACCGTCTGCTCGATCGCGCGGACCCTCGAGGTCGTCGGCGACAAGTGGACGCTCCTCATCCTGCGCGAGGCGGCGATACGGGGGGTGACGCGCTTCGCGGACTTCCGCCGGGGGCTGGGCATCGCCCCCGACCTGCTGACCGGCCGCCTGGGCTCGCTCGTGGACGACGGGATCATGGAGAAGCGGCCGTACCGGGAACCGGGCAGCCGCACCCGCCACAGCTACCACCTGACGCCGGCCGGCGAGGAGCTGCGGCTGATCCTCGCGGCGCTCCAGCAGTGGGGCGACACGCACCGGACACCCGCGCAGGGCCCCGCACACCTGCGCCGGTCGGCGGCCGAGGGCCGCCCGGTCAGCGTCGCCTTCGTCGACGACGCGGGCGCCGTGCTCTCGCCCGCGGACGTGCGGTTCACCCCCTCGGAGGGCGTCGCACGCTGACCGCGGCACGCACCCGTACACGGGTGCGTGGCTCACGACAGCCCGGGCGCGATCCGGGTGAGCGCGTCCGCACGGATCCGGCTCATGGGGTTGCTGCTCACCCGGTAGCGCCCGTTGGGCACGTGGGCGGACCGGACGATGCGCACGGTGACCGGGCCCGCCCACTCGTAGCCGCGCCGCTCGGCGTGCCGCAGCAGGGAATCCGTCAGGGCCTCCCCCACCCGGGCCCGGTGCGGGACCAGCTCCCGGTGCGGGGTGTCGGCCAGTTCCACCGTGTACACGTTCGGCACCACCACACGGGTCGAACTGCACACCACAGCCCGTGCGTCGCACTCGCGGCGCAGGGCCGCCAGCAGTTCCACCGGCTCCCGGCGGCGCACCCTCGCCACCAGTGCCCGCTCCCAGCCCTCGATCACCCGTTCCCATCGCGTCAGCGCTCCCATGGCGATGCGCCTGCCCGGGGCGCGGGCACTGATGCCGCCGCGGCCACCCCATCAGCCGTACCGGGTCGATTCCCGGCCGCCGGGCCCGGCGCCCCCGTGGCTCCCGGGCCCGTCGGCCGATCCGGGCACCGTCACCCGCCTGCCGTGCGCGCTGGAGTGGCGTGGCGTCAGATCCGTCCATAGCGTCTGTTTTCGGCTGATCACATATCACGGAAAGCAGGTGCACACACATGAAGCTCTGTCGGTCCCGCAGGGCCGTCGTCGCGGCGGCCGCCACGGCGACCATCGTGGGGGGCGCGGTCGCGTGCGGCGGCGAGTCGCAGCCCACGGCCTCGCAGTCCGCGGACGCGCAGCAGAAGATCTCCGTCCGCGCGGGGGAGTCCATCCAGTCGGCGGTGGACCGCGCCAAGCCCGGCCAGGTCATCGACATCGCGGCCGGCACCTACCACGAGAGCGTCCAGATCAGCACGCCGCGGCTGACGCTGCGCGGAGCGGGCACGGGCACCGTCATCTCGCCGAGCGCCAAGCGCGACGAGAACGCCTGCGCCAAGGCGGGCGAGGGCGTCTGCGTCACCGGTACGGCGCAGAAGAAGGCGTCCGACGTGACGCTGGAGTCGCTGACCGTCGCCGGGTTCAAGAAGGCCGGCATCCACGCGACGCAGGCCGACGGGCTGCAGGTCGTCCGGGTCACCGCGCGGGACAACAAGGTGCAGGGCATCCTCGTGGAGAAGTCGGTCCGCACCGTCTTCCGCGACAACACCGCCCGCAACAACGCCGATTCCGGCATCTTCCTCGCCAACTCCATGGACACCGAGGGCGGTGCGCTCGACACCCAGGGCGCCGTCATCGAGGGCAACAAGGTGTCGGAGAACCGGATCGGCATCGGTCTGCGCCGCGTCCGGGGCGTGACGGTGGAGAGCAACCAGGTCACCGGCAACTGCGGCGGTGTCTTCGTCGTCGGCGACGAGGGCGTCCCGCGCGGCGGCGCGCTGACCGTCACCCACAACACGGTGACCGGGAACAACAAGTACTGCGCGCCGAGCGCCCGCCTGCCGTTCATCCAGGGCACGGGCATCCTGCTCACGGGCGTCGAGAAGACCGTCGTGACCGACAACGACGTGCGCGACAACAGCGGCAAGTCCCCGATGTCCGGCGGCATCGTGCTCTTCAGCAGCGTCGTGGGGACGTCCAACTCCGAGAACACCATCCGCGACAACGTCGCCCGCGGCAACAAGCCCGCCGACCTCGCCGACCGCGACCTCAAGGGCAAGGGCAACACGTTCGTCAACAACACCCTGGAGACCACCGAGCCCAAGCAGCTGGTCAACAGCTCGCCGAGCGGTGCCTCGAGCACCGCGCCCAGCGTCGCTCCCAGCAGCTGACGTCCGGCGACCTCAGAGCCCCGACAGACGACGGAAGACCGCCCGGGCCCACATCGGCGGGTCCGGCGGCGGTCCCGGCGGCGCCGGGACCGGCCCCGCCCGGGGCGTCAGCCGGGTCACCTGGTAGTCCGGGGTGCTACCCCGCGCGGCCGCCG
>NZ_JBHYMQ010000054.1:0-62793 GCF_042742985.1 Streptomyces sp. NPDC058864
CGCCTGACGGCCCGGACCCACCCGCCGGGAGAGGCCGGTCCGGCCTTGCGACGCGGCGGCCGCACGGCCGCCGCGTCGCACCCTTTCCCCGCAACCTCAGGCGGGGACCGCCCGCTCGCGCGCGGTCACGAAGCCCACCACGGCCTCCGCGAAGCGCCCGGGCTCCTCGAGATGGCCGAAGTGCCCGCTGTTCTCCAGGACCAGCAGCTCCGATTGGGGGATCAGCTCGTGCAGTTCACCGGCCCATCGCAGCCCGCAGACCACGTCGTACCGGCCGGCCACGACCAGCGCCGGCACGGTGAGCGCCCCCAACTGCCCGCGGTCGTCGATGACATCGGGTACGAGCACCGCGTCCAGCCCCGAGATGTGCGTGCCCGCCACCGCGGCGCGCAGGGGCGCGAACTCCTCCTCCCGGCCCCAGTAGTCGGCGAAGTACGCGGGCAGCAGCCCCTTGAGGGTCGCCGTCATCCCTGCGTCGTCCGAGATCGCGGACACCCCCTGCAGGGCCTCCAGGACCTCCGGCAGGCCGGGGTGTCCCGCGTGCCGGGCGGCGAACTCCGCCACCATGCGCATCGCCTCGGCGCCGTGCTCGGGGCCGGTGACCGGTGCGCTGTCGTAGAGGACGATCCCGGCGACGCGCTCCGGCCGGTGGAGGGCGTGGTACTGCACGACGAAACCGCCGTGCGAGTGCCCCAGGAAGTGCGCGCGGGGGACGCCCAGGTGGTCGACGAGCGCCTCCAGGAAGCGGCTGTAGAGCTCACGGGTGTACCCGTGCGGGTGCGAGGGGAGACGGCCCGAGCCGCCGGTGCCGGCCGGCTCCGGGTAGACGACCGTGAGGTGCCGTTCGACCTCGGGCATCCGCAGGTACTCCCAGAACACGCCCGGCCCGCCCGAGTGCGCGATGCACACCGGGCCGGTGCCGTGGACGTGGTAGCGCTGGACCACCCCGTCCACCTCGAAGGCGTGGGTGCCGGGGGAGAGGGGGTCGGTCAGGGGGATGGGCATCGGTACTCCGTATCCGGAAGGTGTCGAGGACACCGACAGGACGGGGGGCGGCACGGGAAGTTCGATCGCCGGCGGGTGACGGTCGTCACATCCGGGGCTGCGGCGCCGGGCGCGCCGGTCCCGTACCCGCGGATGGGCCGGTCGGCCCCCTCCTGGGGCGGAAATGATCCGTGCGGCCCCTGCTGCGGGAGCGCCGGCGCGTGCGACGGTCGTCGGACAGGGAAGGGAGCACGGCCATGGGCGGCAAGGCGGTGTTCTGGCGCTGGCGCCGCAATTCGCTGCGTCGGCGTTCCGATGTCGTGGAGGCCTGGACCGGCGTGGCGGCCGCCCTGCTGATCGCCGCCGGCGCCCCCGCGGCCGGCGCGGCCACGGCGGTCGCGGTGGAGGACTCCGAGCTCCGGCACAGCCAGGGCACCCACCTGGCGACGGCCTTCCTGACCGAGGACGCCGCGAAGGCCGTGGAGAACCCGTACACCGGCTCCATCGGCAAGGTCCTCACCACCGTCCGGTGGACCGCGCCCGACGGCTCCACCAGGACCGGGGAGGCCCGCGTCGAGCCGGGCAGCCCCGCGGGATCGCCCACGACCGTCTGGCTGGACGTGAACGGCCGCCTGCAGCAGAACCGGCTCACCCCCGCGCAGGCCGAGGCCCAGGGCGTGGTCTTCGGCACGGTCGCCGCGGCGGGGGTCTGCGCGCTCGTGCTCGCCGGACGCTGGGTCGTCCGCCTGCGTATCGACCGCCACCGCGCGGCGGCGTGGGGCCGCGAGTGGGAGGAGACCGGCCCTTCCTGGGGCCGTCGCAGGACCTGAGGCCGGAGGCGGGCGGAGGCGGAGGAACGGCAGGGCGGCAGGACGGGTGAGGAGGCGCGGTGAGCGGCCTGGTGGTCGTAGGAGCGGACGGCTCGGCATCGAGCCTTGCGGCGGTGGAGACGGCGGCCCGGGAGGCCGCGTGGCGCCGCGCCGGGCTGCGGGTGGTGCACGCCTTCCTGTGGCCCGCGATGCACGTGCCCCTGGGCCCCTCGAATCTCGGACCGCCCGAGGGCGGCCTGCGGCACGCCGCCCAGCGCGTGGTGGCGGAGGCCGTGGAGCGGGCCAGGAGCGCGGCACCGGACGTCGACGTCACCCACGCCGTGGTGACCGGTGAACCCCTCACCGTGCTGGAGGCCCAGTCGCGCGCCGCGGAACTCGTGGTCGTGGGATCCCGCGGCATGGGCGGCTTCGTCGGCCTGATGCTGGGCTCGACGGCCGTGCACCTCGCCGCCCACGGCCAGTGCCCCGTCATGGTCGTGCGGGAGCAGCCGGCCGCCGGCGGCCCGGTCCTGCTCGGCGTCGACGGCTCCCCGGCCGGCGCGGACGCGGTCGACTTCGCCTTCGCCGAGGCCGCGTTGCGCGGCGCCGAACTCCTCGCCCTGCACGCGTGGACCCCCTGGCGCACGCCGGTGCCCCCGCCCCAGGACCCCGCGATGCCGTACGCGAGCGCGCCGGGCGAACTCGCCCGCACCGAGGAACGCCTGGTGGCCGAGGCCATCGCGGGACGGCGCGAGCGCCACCCCGGGCTCGCGGTCCGGACGAAGGCAGTGCGCGGCCGAACCCGCGAGACCCTCATCGAGGAGAGCCGGACCGCCCAGCTCCTCGTCGTGGGCGCACGGGGGCGGGGCGGCTTCGCCGGTCTGGTGCTCGGTTCCGTCAGCCAGGCGCTGCTCCACCACGCCCACTGCCCGGTCGCCGTGGTCCGGGGCTCCGCGGCCGCGCGGTGAGCCCCGGCCTGCCGTGATGCGGCGCGGGGGTCGCGTTCGGCGTGACGGCGCGGACGACCCCGGTGGGCGGACAGCCGTGCCCGGCGCTCCCCGGGGCCGTGTTCCGCCGACTGTGCCGGGGACCGGAGAACCGGCGCCCGGTGTCCGGGGGCCCGGCGGTGTCCATCCGTATGTCGCGGATGCGTCACCACACCCCCGCCGCCCTGCCCGGACCCGCCCCCGTAGGCTTGGTCGCAGCGGTGACCCGCTCCCACTGTCCCGGACGGCGCGTGCCGTCGCCCATGGGCCGATCGGCCCCCCGGTGGGCCCGGCGGCCCCTGCCCGGGGCGCGTCGCGGGCGGGAAGCTGGGGGCGAACAGCCCATGCCCTTCGTCCCGTTCGCCTGGAGGCACGCCATGTCCCGTACGGTCACCGCCGGTCTCGACGGATCGCCCGAGAGCCGGGCCGCGGCGGACTGGGCCGCCCGCGAGGCGCTGCGCCGTGGACTGCCGCTGAGGCTCGTGCACGTCCACGAGTGGCAGCCGTACAGCACCGCCTACGCCCCGCTGGCCGGGGCGGTGGCCGCGCTGGACCCCGACGCCCAGCGGCAGTGGGCCGAGTCCGTGCCCCGCGACGCCGCCGCCGAACTCGCCGGGCGCCACCCGGACCTGGAGATCTCCGCAGGGCTCGTGAGCGGGCAGCCCGCGGCGGCCCTCGCGGCGGCCGCCGAGGAGTCGGAGCTGCTGGTGCTGGGTTCGCGTGGCCTCGGCGCGCTCGCCGGGTTCCTCGTCGGCTCCGTGGCCTCCGCGACCGTCGCCCAGGCCGTGCGGCCCGTCGTCCTCGTACGGGCCGGCGAGACGGGCCGGGACGAGCACCGGCCTGACCTCGACGGGCTGGTCTCGGAGTACACGCCCTTCCGTGACGTGGTGCTCGGCGTCGACCTGGCCCGCCCCCACGACGACCTGCTGGCCTTCGCCTTCGAGGCCGCCATGCTGCGCGGAACGGGCCTGCGCGCCGTCCACGGCTGGAACCTGCCGGCCTCCTACGGCTACAACCCGGCCGCGATCGCCCTCGACCTGGAGCGCGAGCTGACCGACGCCCAGGGGAAGGAGCTGACCAGGGTGCTGGCGCCGTGGCGGGCGAAGTACCCCGCCGTCCAGGTCGTGGAGCAGTCCCTGGCCGGCGGGGCGGCGCACCACTTGGTCGAGGCGGCGGGCGACGCGTCGCTGGTCGTCGTCGGCCGCCGCGTCCGGAACGCGGCCGCCGGGCTGCACATCGGCCCGGTGACGCACGCGGTGCTGCACCACGCGAAGGCGCCCGTGGCGGTCGTGCCGCACGACTGACCGCCACCGCGCCCGCCGACCCCGGCGCTGCCCCGGGGTCAGCGGGCCGTCCCGGGCCGTCCCGGGGTCAGCGGGCGGGCGGGCCGGCCGCGTCGATGAACGCCTTCTCCTCGTCCGTCAGCCGCAGCGCGCCCGCCGCGAGGTTGTCGACCAGGTGCTCCGGATCGCCCGTCCCCGGGATGGCGAGGACGTGGTCGCCCTGCGCGAGCGTCCATGCGAGCCGCACCCTGGCGGGCGAGACTCCGTGGGCGGCCGCGACGGCGAGCACCGCGCCGCTCTCGGCACCGCCGGCGTCCGGTCCGCGCTCGCGGCCCCCGCCCGCGATGGAGAAGAAGGGCACGAAGGCGATGCCCTGGGCGCCGCACTCCCGCAGCAGGTCGTCGCTGTCGCGGGCGTCGACGCCGTAACGGTTCTGGACGCACACCACAGGGGCGATGGCCCGTGCCTCGGCCAGGTGCTCGGGGCGGACGTTGGAGAGCCCGAGGTGGCGGACGAGCCCGGCGTCGCGGAGCTCCGCCAGGGCGCCGAAGTGCTCGGCCACGGAAGTCCCGCCCATGAAACGGAGGTTGACCAGATCGAGGTGGTCGCGGCCGAGCTGCCGCAGGTTCTCCTCGACCTGGCCGCGCAGTTGGTCGGGACGGGCGGCGGTGGCCCACTCCCCGGAGGCGTCGCGTGCGGGACCCACCTTCGTGGCGATGACCAGGCCCTCCGGGTACGGCGCGAGGGCCGAGTTGATGAGCTCGTTGGCCGAACGCAGCCGTGAGAAGTAGAAGGCGGCGGTGTCGATGTGGTCGACGCCGAGTTCGACGGCACGGCGCAGCACGCCGATCGCGCGGTCGCGGTCGCTCGGCGTACCGAGGTGGAATGCGGCACTGCCGGTCAGTCGCATCGCGCCGAAGCCGATCCGGTTCACTTTCATGTCGCCGAGCAGCCAGGTGCCGGCGGCGGCCGCGGAGATCCTGTCAGTGGTCATGGGTGATCGATCCTTTCGCCGCCCCGGAGTATCCCCTGCCGGCCTTCGCCGCGGGCGAACACCCGGAGTGCCCGCGGCCTCCCGTGAAGCCGCGGTGCGGCAACGGGGACCGCGCTTGCTGCTCCCTTCCGGACTTGAACGATTCATCGGGCGACGGAGGGAAGATACGCGGCCGTGGCTGCCGCGACAAGACGCCCGGCATGGGGAGCCGCTTCCCCGTCACGCCGGGGCCGTTTCGAAGGCCCTATCACCCACTGTGTACTTATTTATGACGGTCCGTCGGCCGTGGTGCTCCATGGGTTCCGGATTGACCGGCGGCTCTTGACGGTCTCCGCGAAGTCACCCTAGGTTGCCGCTGGTTCTAAAAACGATTCATTCGCTCTCAGGCCAGTGGCCGGGCATCGGGCTGCCCGGCAACCGCGTTCCACGGCCGCATACCGCCGGACAACCGCCGACCGGTGGTACTCCTCCGTGCCCGGAAGGAGTTCCGAGAATGTCCGCACCACACCCCTCCCAGCCGTCCCGCAGGAGAGTGCTGACCGCCGGCGCCGCGGCGGCCGCGAGCCTGTCGGTGGCCGCGCAGACCGTCCAGGCGGCACCGGCCGCCGCCGCTCCGACCGCCCCCGGGCCGTCGGACGCCGCCCCGAACGGGACGAGCCCCGGCGCGCGCCCGAAGCTCGTCCCGCTGCCGCTGTCCGCCGTGCGCCTGCTGGACGGCCCGTTCCTGGACAACATGCGGCGCACCAGCGCCTACCTGCGCTTCGTCGACGCCGACCGGCTCCTGCACACCTTCCGCCGCAACGTCGGACTGCCCTCGTCCGCCGAGCCCTGCGGGGGATGGGAGGCCCCCGACGTCCAGTTGCGCGGCCACACCACCGGCCACCTGCTGTCCGCGCTCGCGCAGGCCCACGCCAACACCGGCGACGACGTCTACGCCGACAAGGCCCGTGTCCTCGTCGCGGCGCTCGCGGAGTGCCAGGCGGCCTCGCCCGCGGCCGGGTTCCACGAGGGATACCTGTCGGCCTTCCCCGAGTCGGTCTTCGACGGCCTGGAGGCGGGCGGCAAGCCCTGGGCGCCGTACTACACCCTGCACAAGATCATGGCCGGGCTGCTCGACCAGTACACCCTCAGCCGCAACGAGCAGGCCATGAGCGTGCTCCTGGGGATGGCCGCCTGGGCGGACGCGCGGACCGCCCCGCTGCCGTACGAGCGCATGCAGTCCGTGCTCAAGGTCGAGTTCGGCGGGATGAACGACGTCCTGACCCGCCTCCACCTCGTCAGCGGCGACCCCGCGCACCTGCGCACCGCCCGCCGCTTCGACCACGAGGAGCTCTACGCGCCGCTCGCCGGCGGACGCGACGAACTCGCCGGCCGCCACGCCAACACCGAGATCGCCAAGGTCGTCGGCGCGCCGTACAGCTACGAGGCCACCGGGGACCGCCGCTACCTCGACATCGCGCGCACGTTCTGGCGCACCGTCGTGGAGCACCACACGTACGCCATCGGCGGCAACTCCAACCTGGAGTTCTTCGGGCCCCCGGACGAGATCGTCAGCCGTCTGTCGGAGAACACCTGCGAGAACTGCAACAGCTACAACATGCTCAAGCTCGGCAGGCAGTTGTTCCTGCACGAGCCGTCCCGCACCGCCTACATGGACCACTACGAGTGGACCCTGTACAACCAGATGCTCGGCGAGCAGGACCCGGACTCCGAGCACGGCTTCGTCACGTACTACACCGGCCTGTGGGCCGGTTCCCACCGGCAGCCCAAGGGCGGGCTCGGCGCGGCGCCCGGCAGCTACAGCGGCGACTACGACAACTTCTCCTGCGACCACGGCACCGGCCTGGAGACCCACACCAAGTTCGCCGACAGCATCTACTTCCAGTCCGGCGACGCGCTCTACGTCAACCTCTTCATCCCCTCCGAGGCGGAATGGCGGTGCCACGGGGCGAAGGACGCGGTGACGGTACGTCAGCACGCGATCTCGGAGGACACCGTGCGGATCACCGTCGCCGAGGGCGGCGGCCGCTTCGCGCTCAAGGTCCGGATACCGGGCTGGCTGGCGGACGGCAGGGGCCGGGCCCGGGTCCGTGTGGCCGGGGACCCCTACCCGGGCCGCGTCGAGCCCGGCAGCTACCTCACCCTCGACCGCCGCTGGCGGGCCGGGGACACCGTCGAACTCACCCTGCCCCGCGAACCCGTGTGGCGCCCCGCGCCCGACAACCCGCAGGTGCGCTCGGTGTCGTACGGCCCACTCGTGCTGGCCGGCACGTACGGCTCCACGGATCTGACGACGATCCCGCAGATCGTGCCGGAATCCTTGCGGCCGGTGCGCGGCGGCGACGGCGCCTTCACCGCCGAGGCGGCCGGCGGCGCGGTCACCCTGAAGCCGTTCCACCAGGTCCACCACGAGAACTACACGGTCTACTGGGCGGTCGCGCCCCGCGCCGGCCGCGAACGCGACGTCGCCCGCTACCCACTCGACGAGGGCACCGGCACCGCCGCCGCGGACACCACCGGCACGTTCGCCGCCGCCGCGCTCGCCACGGGGGCCTCCTGGACCGCGGACGGGCCGGGCGGCCGGGCCGCCGTCGCCCTCGACGGCGCCGGGGGCCACGTCGCGCTGGCCCCTGCCCTGCCCGCGGGGCTGGCCGAGCTGACCGTCAGCATGTGGGTGCGGGTGGACGTCCTGGTGAACTCCGCCCGCGTCTTCGACCTCGGCTACCACAAGGACACCTATCTGTTCCTCACCCCGCGCACTGGCGCGGGGCGTGCCCGCGCGGCCCTGAAGATCGCCGGCATGGAGGCCGAGGACGTCGTCGACGCCGCCGCGCCGCTGCCCGCCGGCCGCTGGACCCACGTCGCGCTCACCCTCGGCGACGGCACCGGCGTCCTCTACGTCGACGGTGCGGAAGCCGGCCGCAACCCCGCGATGGCCGCGAGCCCCCTGCTGCTCGGCACGACCACGCACAACTACCTCGGCCGCTCGCAGAACCCCACGCACCCCTACCTCACCGGTGCCGTCGCCGGTTTCCGGCTGCACAACCGCGCCCTCGCGCCCGCCGACGTCGCCGCCCTCGCGGCCGTCTGACACGCCCGGGGAGAGCGCCACCGCCCGCCCTCCCGCCTCCCCCCCGCCTTCGTCCCACGGAGAGTACCGTCATGCCTGAATTCCCCCTGTCCAGACGCCGTTTCGTGGCCGCCGCGGGAGTGACCGGAGCCGCGCTGGCATCCGGCCTGCCCCTTCCCGCGTACGCCGCGCAGCAGCACCACGGCAGCGCGGAGGCGACCTGGTCGCCCGCACACTTCGCCGACCCCGCCAAGGACAGCCGCCCGACGGTCTACTGGTACTGGAACGGACCCGTCACCCCGGAACTCGTCGACGCCCAGATGGCCGACCTGCGGGACAAGGGGATGTACGAGGTCGTCCTCTTCCCCTTCGACAACGCCGAGATGCAGCCGGTCTTCTTCACCGAGGAATGGTTCGCGATCGTCGGCCACGTCCTGGAGACCGCCGAGAAGACCGGCATGCGGGTGTGGATCTTCAACGACGACCACTTCCCCAGCGGCCGCTCCGGCGAGTACATCGTCAAGGGCGGCCAGGTCGGCCCGCGCACCTACAGCCCCCGCCCCGATCTGCGGCTGAAGGCCCTGTGGCGGTCCAGCACCGTCGTCTCCGGTCCCGCCGCCGTCGACCTGCGCACCACCACGGGTGTCGGCGTGGACACCACCTCGCTGGTCGCCGATGCCGCGGTCCTGGGCGGTGCCGCCGTGCTGCGCGGGGGAGCGGAGTGGCAGGACTACACCGTCACCGGCAGCGCCCGCGCCGACCAGGTGGCCGCCGGACTCGTCGTACGGGCCGCCGCCGACGGCAGCGCGGGTTACGCCGTCGAGTTCGACCAGACCGGCGTCGTCACCGTCTCGCTCCTCGGGAAGGACCGCGACCCCGTCGAGCTCGCCCGCTCCACCCGCACCGACGGCTTCAACAAGACCAAGTTCCACACCCTCGCCGTCACCGTCAGCGGAGCCACCCTTGCCGTGACCCTCGACGGCAAGGCCAAGGGCACCGTCACCGACACCACGCACCCCGCCGGAAGCGTCGGCGTCCGCGCCACCGGGACCCAGCGCGCCCTGTGGGCGAGCCTGGTCGTGACCGCCGCCGACGGGACCGCCCTCCACACCAGGACCGCCTTCGACGACCCCGCCGCCGCGGGCGACTTCCCCGCCCGGATCCCGCCCGCCGGCACCGCGGCCCCCGTCGCGGCCGCCGCCCGCCCGGTCGGCGCCGTCTCGGGCGACCAGCTCGTCGAGCTCACGGGGGAACTCGGCGACGGCACCTGGCGCGTTCCCGAGGGCGACTGGCTGATCGACGTCTTCGGCGGCACCCCGCTGATCGACGACTCCCAGGGCTACAGCCGCAGCTACGTGGACCTCCTCGACGACGAGCCGGTGGAGCTGTTCCTCGACATCGTGCCCGGCGAGTACCACCGCAGGTTCGCCCGCTACTTCGGCAACGTCATCCCCGGCTTCTGGGACGACGAGCCGTTCTTCGCCTCCGCCGAGGCCCACTTCAAGCGCCTGCCGTGGTCGCCCGCCCTGGCCGCCGCCCTGCGCAGGACGGGTGCCGAGCCAGGCACGGCCTACGCGGCGGCCTTCGACGACCTCGGCCGCACCGGCCGCATCACCCGGGGCCGCTACTGGCAGGCGGTATCGGACCGGTTCGCCGGCTACTTCCGCAAGCAGTCCGAGTGGTACGAGAAGCGCGGCGTCGCCCTCATCACCAACCCGCTGTACGACGAGACCTCGCCGTCCAAGCGGATCGTCTCCACCGGCGACCTGCACAAGGTCCACCAGTGGGCGCAGGTGCCCGGCGGTGACATCATCACCGCCGAGTACGTGGCCGGACAGACCACCATGATCCCCCGCAACCCGGTGAGCGTCGCCCACCAGATGGGCCGCGACCGGGCCCTGCTGGAGTGCTTCGGCAACATGGGGTGGCAGGTCGCGCCCGACTTCGTGCGCGCGCTGGTCGGCGCGAACGCCGCCCGCGGCGTCAACCTCACCGTGCTGCACGCCTTGTGGACCGACGAGCAGCGCGTCTTCTTCCCGCCGCCGTTCGGCCCGCGCGCGCCCTGGTGGTGGGCGATGGAGCCGATCGCCGACTGGATCGGCCGCGTCATGGAGGTCGCCCGCGGCACCTCCGGCGCCCGCACCGCCCTGGTCCAGCCGCAGCGCGCCGCCGAGCAGTGGCGCGGCACCACCCGGCAGGGCGAGGTCGACGGCGCCTTCACCGACGCCGCGTACGCGCTGGAGAGCGCCCAGGTCGACTTCGACCTCGTCCACGAGGGCGCCCTGTCCGGGGACCCGGAACTGCTCGCCCACGCCCGCGTCCACCAGGGACGGCTCGTCGTCGGCGAGGCCGGCTACGACCTCGCCGTCCTCCCCGTCACCCCGACCCTCGACGCCGCCGCCGTCGCCCGCCTCGACGCCTTCGCCCGGCAGGGCGGCACCGTCGTCGCCGTCGGCACCCTGCCCCAGGAGGACGCCGACGGGCGCGACCGCACCTTGGAGCGGGCATTGACCGCGCTCTTCGGCGACACCGTCCCGGGCAGCCGCCGCGTCGGCGCCGGAACCGCCGTCCGCGTCGCCGGCACCGCCGCCCTCGGGGACGCCGCGCGGGACGCCGGAGTCGCCGCGGCCGTCCTCGAACCGCGGGCACCGGCCGTACGCGTGCTGCGCACCACCCGCGGCAAGGACGTCGCGTTCCTGCTCAACAACGAGAGCGCCGCGGCCGTCGACACCGTGGCCGTGCTCCCCGCCACCGGCGTCCCCGAGCTCTGGGACCCCGTCACCGGCACCGTGCGCCCCGCGCCCGTCCACCGGGAGCAGAAGCACGGCGGCGTCCGGCTGCCGCTGCGGCTCGCCCCGTACGAGACCCTCGCCGTCGTGGTGCGCGCCGACGCGAAGCCCCGGCCGCACCTCACCGACAGCACCCTGCCCGCCGCCTCCATCGCCTCCGTCACCGCCACCGGCCAGTCCCTGCACGTCACCGCCGCCCTCGACGCCCCCGGCGACCACGTCCTCACCGGCACCGACGGCGGCCGCACCTACCGGGGCACGGTGAGCGTCACCGACCCGCTCACGCCGGTCCCCGTGGCCGGCGACTGGACGCTCACCCTGCAGCGAGCCGGGGCCACCCCCGTCACGGGCCCGCTCGGCAGCTGGACGGCCGTGGAACCGCTGTTCTCCGGCACCGGCGTCTACACCACCGAACTCGTCCTCGACGCCGGCACCCTCGACGGCCGGGGCTTCCGTCTCGACCTCGGCCAGGTCCGGGAGGTCGCCTCCGTCACCGTCAACGGCACCGAGCTGCCCCCGCTGCTGTGGACCCCGTACACCGCCGACGTGACGGACCTGCTGCGCGCGGGCCGCAACACCCTCACGGTGCGGGTCTCCAACACCCTGTCGAACGAGCGCAACAAGCCCCTGCCGTCCGGACTCCTCGGCCCGGTCACCCTGCGTCCGTACCGCCGGGTCACCGCCACCCTGCGCCGGATCTGACATGCCGTCCCCCGCGGCGCCCGACCCGCAGCACCCGCCCACCGCACCGCCGTCAAGGAGCACCCGCATGCCCCGACCCCCGCGCAGAGCAGCCCGGCGCAGCCCGGCCCTCGCCGTCGCGACCGGTCTCACCGCGCTCGTCACGATCCTGCCCACCGCCGTCACCGCGGAGGCCGGCGCCCCCGCGTCACTGACCGCCACCACCCTGCGGACCCAGAAACTCACCCAGGCACTCGGCATCGACGACACCACCCCCGAGCTGAGCTGGGCCCTCACCGGCAGCTCCCCGGGGCTCGTCCAGACCGCCTACCGGGTCCAGGCGGCGACCTCGCCCACCAGGCTCCGCCAGGGCCGCCCCGACCTGTGGGACTCCGGCAAGGTCGGCTCCGCCGTCCCGCAGACCGTCTACGCCGGCAAGGAGCTGGGCTCCCGCACCCGGGTCTACTGGCGCGTCATGCTCTGGTCCGCCGCGGGCCCCCACGGCACCGGCCACGCCGCCGGCTGGAGCGCGCCCGCGTCCTTCGAGACCGGCCTCACCGAGAGCACCGACTGGCAGGCCGACTGGATCACCAACGCCGACTGGCAGCTCGGCAAGCGCCAGATCACCCCCGTGGTCGTCAAGCTGCCCCGCACCACCGCCCGTTACGTCCGGTTCGACGTCACCCGCCTCGGTCTGCCCCTGCAGGAGAACTTCCCCGACCGCACCTGGCGCCTGCAGCTCGGCGAGATCGACGTCCGCGACTCGGCCTCCGGCACGACCGGCCTCGCCAAGGGCGCCGCCGTCACCGCCTCGGAGTCCAACACCCTGCGCAAGACGTGGGAGCCGGCCCTCGCCGTGGACGGGCTGCCCAACAGCGCCCTCCAGACCGCGGCCGGTTACTCCAGTGCCGCGCACACCGGACCGGACGTCTCCCAGCAGCCCGTCACGCTCACCCTCGACCTGAAGTCCGTGAAGACCTTCGACGAGGTCGCCCTCTATCCGCGCGCCGACGTCCTGACCGACGACGGCCGCGTCCCCGGCTTCCCCACCGACTACACCGTCGCCACCGCCGACACCCCCACCGGGCCCTTCACCCAGGCCGCCGCAATCACCGGGCAGCAGCCGCCGAAGCCCTGGCTGCCGTCCGGACTGCCCCTGTTCACCAAGGACTTCGCCCTGCCGAAGCACGTGCGCAGCGCCCGCCTGTACGTGTCGGGCCTCGGCATCCACGACGCCACCATCAACGGCAGGCAGGTCGGGGACGCCGTCCTCGAACCCGCCAACACCACCTTCACCAAGCGCGTCCAGTACGCCACCTACGACGTCACCGACCTGCTGCGCACCGGCGGCAACACCCTCGGCGTCTCCCTCGGCAACGGCATCTCCAACGTCGTCAGCACCGCGGACCGCTACCGCAAGCTCTACGGCAACATCAGCGACCCCAAGCTGATCGCCCAGCTGGAGGTCACCCTCGCCGACGGCACCGTCCGCCGTATCACCAGCGGCGACGACTGGCGGACCACGCTCGGGCCCACCACCTCCTCCAACTGGTACGGCGGCGAGGACTACGACGCGCGCCGTGCCGTCCCGCACTGGGACGAGCCCCGCGGCAGCCGCGACGGCTGGGACGAGGCGGTCACCGTCTCCGGCCCCGGCACCGCCGACGCGCCCGCCACGCTCAGCGCCCGCGAGACCGAACCGATCCGGGTCGTCGAGACGCTCACCGGCAAGGAGGTGCCCGGCGCCGAGGGCAGCCGCGTCTTCGACCTGGGCAGGAACATCGCCGGCTGGCCCGAGATCACGGTGACCGCACCCGCCGGCACCACCGTCCGCATCGTCCCCGCCGAGAGCCTGAAGGACGGCCACGCCTTCCAGTCCATCAGCAACGTCGGCGGGCCCCTGTGGGACAGCTACACCACCGGCGGCGCCGGCGCCGAGACCTGGCACCCCGAGTACGGCTACCACGGTTTCCGCTACCTGGAGCTGAAGGGCCTGCCCGCCGGGGCGACGGTGACCGTCCGGGGCAAGGTGCTGCATACCGACAACACCTCGGCCGGTGAGTTCAGCAGCTCCGACGACCTGATCAACGGCATCCACTCCATCATCCGCCGCTCCATCGAGGGCAACATGATGAGCGTGCTCACGGACTGCCCGAGCCGCGAGAAGCTGGGCTGGCTGGAGCAGGACCAGCTGGTCTTCCCCACCCTCGCCGCGAACTACGACATGGAGTCCCAGCTCCGCAAGATCGTCCGCGACATGTCCGACGGCCAGACGCCCGAGGGCCTGATCACCTCCACCACCCCGGAGTACACGGCCCTGCCCGGCGGCTACCGCAACGACTCCAACTGGGGCGGCGCCTTCGTCCTGGTGCCCTGGCAGCTCTACACCACCTACGGCGACGAGCAGACCCTCGCCACGTACTACCCGCAGATGCGGAAGTACGTGACCTTCCTGGAGGAGAAGGTCTCCGGCGGCATCCTCGACTACGGCCTCGGCGACTGGTTCACCCCGGACACCACCTTCCCGCGCGCGGTGGCCGGCACCTACGGCTACTGGCGGGTCGTCGACGCCATGAGCCGCATCGCCGCGCTCCTCGGCGACCAGGACGCCGCGGCCGGGTACCGGGCCAAGGCCGACGCCAGTGCGAAGGCCCTCGCGGACAGGTACTACGACCCCGCGACCGGTACCTTCGGCGGCGGCGGGCACGGTGCCGAGGCCCTCGCCCTCGACATGGGTGCCGTCCCCGCCGACCAGCGCGAGCGCCTGCTCGGCCACTTCGTCGCGAGCGTGGAGGCGGCGGACTTCCACCTGAACCTGGGGGAGATCTCCCTGCCCGCCGCCTTCCGGGTGCTCTCGGAGTCCGGCCACGACGACGTCGTCGGCCGGATCGCCACCCAGACCACCAGCCCCAGCTACGGCTACCAGGTGCTGCACGGCAACACCACGCTCGGCGAGAGCTGGGACGGCGGCCCCGGCCAGTCGCAGAACCACTTCATGCTCGGCGCCATCGACGCCTGGTTCACCGCCCGCCTCGCGGGCATCCAGCAGGCGCCCGGCTCCATCGGCTACCGCCGGCTCCTGGTGGACCCGGCCCTCGTCGCCGGCCTCACCTCCGCCTCCGGCTCGTACCGCACCCCGTACGGCACCGTCAGCACCTCCTGGCGCCTGGACGGGGACGCGTACCGGCTGCGGCTCACCGTGCCCGCGGGCACCACGGCCGAGGTGCACGTGCCGGTGACCTCCGGCGACGTGGCCGCGCCCAAGGGCGCCCGCTTCGTCCGCTCCGCCGACGGTGACCGCATCTACGAAGTCGGCTCCGGCGACTGGACGTTCACCTCGACCTACCGCGCCGGCGCCTGACCCGGCCGATAGGGCACGCCCCGGCCGGCCGCTCCTCCCCACGCGGCCGGCCGGGGCGGCGGCGTTCAGCGGTCCAGGCGCTCGAGGTGAGGGACCGGGGACCGGCGGGCACCTCAGCCATCGACCGCCACAGGCGCGTCCGCCGGCCAGGACCCCGTGCCGACGATGTGCTCGACGAGCCTGAACGCCTCGCCGATGAGGACGGTGTCTTCGTCCGGGTACGCGTCGTGCTGCCCGTTGGACAGGACGAACCCTTCGCTCGATCCGCGGGCTTCCGGGTCGACGGCGTGCTCGCCGGGATCCCCCTCTCCTTGGAGCAGCATCACCATCGCGCGCCCGGTATTCGTCACGAATCCCAGCAATCGCCCGGACGGACCGGTCAGCCACGTCTCAAGCCGCCCGCTGTCCATCCTCGCCCGGAGGATCCCCACCACGGTCCCGGATTCCACACGCACGGGGTCGTCGTCATCGATCATCCAGGGTTCGAGCACGATCACGACGATCTCACGTCCGATCCAAGCGCCGGCGGCCCGGGGCCGCGCCGCGCATGTGCCACGTCGCCCGGCCGCCCGGCCGACCGGCCGCCCGGGCACCAGGCCCGGCCTACGCCCGGGCGGGCCGCGGCAGCAGCGACGCCGGGAGCAGGCCGAGGGCGGCGACCGCGGCGAGCAGGACCAAGGTGGTGCCCATCGTGGCGCCCGGTACCCCGGCCGTTCCCGCCGTCCCGGCCGCGACCGCGACGCCGAGGGTCGGTCCGACGTTCATCGCCGTCTGTTTGAGCCCCCCGACGACCCCGGCGTACCCGGGCGGCGCATCGCCCACGACGGAGGCGGTCGCCGTCACCATGACGGTCGCGAAGCCCCCGCCGAGGACGGCGAACGCGGCTGCCATGCCGGCCCACGCGCCACCCGGTCCGGACCGCGAGAGCAGCGCGATGCCCAGGACGACCAGGAGGGTGCCGCAGACGGCGGTGCGGCGCGGGCCGTACCGGCGCAGGGCGGCACCGGCGACGGGCGCGCCGAGCACCATCAGCGCCGTCAGCGGGAGCACCCTCAGCCCGGTGGCCAGTGGATCGAGACCCAGCGCGTCCTGCAGGTGGAACGTGGCCCGGAACAGCGTGCCGAACAGCCCGGCGGTCGTCACGAGCAGGATGGCGACGGACGCCGTCACGGGTACCGAACGGGCCACCGTGCGGGGCACGTTGGGATGCGCCGCACGCCGCTCGTACACGACGAGCAGCGCGAGGGCGCAGGCCCCGGCGAGGAGTTCGAGCACCGTCCCGGCACCCGTCCACCCGCGTCCGGGGATGCCCGCCAGCGCGTGGACGAGGGCCGCGAGCGCCGTCGCGAACAGGGCCGCGCCGACCAGGCCGACCCGCCCGCCGCCGTCGTCCGTCCGCCGCGGCGCCGGGACCCGGACGGCGAGCGTGAGCGCGGCGATCGCCAGTGCCACGGGGACGTTGACCCAGAACACGGCGCGCCACCCCAGCTGCGCGACGACGAGTCCGCCGACGACGGGACCCGCCCCCGCGGCCACCGCGAGCGCGCTCGTCCGGACGGCGATCGGCCGGCCCAGCCGGTCCTCGGGGTACGCCAGCCGCAGCAGCGCCAGCGTCGCGGGCTGCAGCAGCGCGCCGAACACGCCCTGCGCCACCCGCAGGGCGATCACCCACCCGACGCTCCCCGCGGCGGCGATCCCGGCGGACGCCGCCCCGAAGCCCAGCACTCCGGCGCAGAGCAGGCGCCGGTGGCCGTAGCGGTCCCAGAGCCGCCCCGCGAGCACGAGCAGGGCCGCCACCGCCACCAGGTAGCCGGTGCTGGTCCACTGGATCTCGGCCACGCTCGCGCCCAGGTCCCGCTGCAGACTGGGCTGCGCCACCAGCAGGACGCCCCCGTCCAGGGCGACGATCGCGGCGCCCGCGACGCTCGCCGCCAGCGCGAGCCGCCGCCGCGCGGGGGAGATCACGCGGGCACCGGCCCGAGGTGGGCGTCGACGACCGCCGTGACGAGCTGCTCGTAGCGCGGCGACTCCTCGCCCGGGCCGTCGGCGCCCAGGACGACCTGGAGACTGCCCCACGTCCACAGCTGGACGAGACCGTGCAGGTTCGACCAGAGGGCCGCGGCCGTCACCGCGGCGGGCGGAGCGGCGGCCACCGCGGCGCCTTCCTCGGCCCGGCACCGCGTGACGAGCTCGACGAGGGCCCCGAACAGGGGCAGTGACGTCTCCCGCAGCCGTGGACCGCCGTCCGCCTGCGGCGCGCCGTCCAGCAGGTCGTGACGGAACATCAGCTCGAACATGCCGCGATGGTCCAGCGCGTACCCGACGTACGCCCGGGCGGCGGCCACCAGTTGGGCACGCGGTGCCGCCGCGCCCGCCGTGGCGGCCGCGAACCGCGCGTGCAGGTCCTCGAAGCCGCGCCGGGCGATCGCCGACAGCAGGGAATCATGCGTGGGGAAGTGGCGCCGCGGCGCGCCGTGCGACACCCCCGCCCGCCGGGCGATCTCGCGCAGCCCCACCGACGCGGTGCCCCCGGCCAGCACGAGGTCCACGCCGGCATCGACAAGTCGCTCCCGCAGGGAGCCGCCGTCCGTCATGGACATTGTCTACCAGTAGCCGTAGACACTGTCTACGACGAACAGCTCCGACCTCTGGTCCGTCTTACGGCCTTGTCGGTGGCGGCGGGCAGACTGTCATGCATGAACTTGGCGACCGCACATGACTACGCATGGATACGTTCCTGTCCGTTGTTCGGCTACGCGCTGGAGTGCGGGTACACCCTGACCCTGGCGCGGGGCGTCACCCCGGGGGAGGTGCTGCGAGTGATGGGGGCGGAGCTCCAGGGCACATGCACGGGAGCCGACGCGCTGATCGAGCGGCAGGACGAACTGCGCGACCCGATGGACTACTGGGACGACTCCTTCGTTGCGGGCGCGTTCACCGTCCCGGGTGAAGGCGGCGACTGGACGCTCGTCCTGCACGTCGGAGAGGGGGGCACGGGGATGCAGCCGCGCTTCCTGGAAGCCCTGTCGGCGGGCGGGCGCGCCGTGGTGCACTCCAGCAACGGAGGCAAGCCCATGGACTTCTTCCACTGGTATGAGGACGGGGAACTCCGGACCACGTTCGAACGGCCCACAGTCAGGGCAGGCAGCACCCCCGATGCCCTCAACTCGTCGATCCGCGAGGTCGGCTGGGCACTGTCGCACGACGAATACGGGACAGGCGGGGGCGTCGACACCAAGGCCGCGGCCTTCGCCCTCGCCGAGCGGCTGACCGGGGTCCGGGTGACGGAGGAACTGCTTCGGGACGCCGAATACCAACTCGGGCATGTGCCCGAGGAACCCGCCGAGGAGTGGACCGGCATCGTCATCGACATCACCGACGCCCATGGGGAACGCTTTTACAGGGAAGTCACCCGTGACCAGGTCGAGAGCGCCTCGGCCCGTGCCCGGGCCGTGGCCGCGAAACCGATGGTCATCCGCGGTCCTTCGTCACCCGCTCCCTGACCCGCAGTGCGCCGTGCCTTGGCGCGTGTGCTCGGGCTGGGTGACGAGCCGTCGCTCCGATACGTTCGCCGCGTGGTCGTTCACCGGCCGACCTCCGTCCCGTACCGCGCGCCGGAGAACTCGGCGCGAACGGCCTCCGTGTGCTCGCCCAGCGCCGGCACCGGCCCCATCAGGGCCTCGCGTCCGCGTACCGTCACCGGCGGAAGCAGCCCGCGCAGCGAGCCGGACGGGGTGCCGAACTCCCGCCAGCGGTCGCGGACTTCGAGCTGCGGATGGGCCGCGAACTCCGTGACCGACCGCAGCCGGGCGTTCGCGATCCCGGCGGCGTCCAGACGCTCCATGACCTCGTCCGCCGCCAGGGCGGCGAACCGCTCCTCGAGGAGCGCGGTGAGCTCGCCGTCGTGGGCGTGGCGCAGCGGATTGTCCGCGAAGCGCGGGTCGCGGACCAGTTCGGGCCGCTCCAGCACCTTCTCGCACAGGGCGACCCAGTCCCGGTCGCTCTGCACGCTGATGAACACCTCCCCGCCGTCGCCCGCCCGGTAGTGGCCGTACGGCGAGATCGACGGGTGCCGGGCACCGCTGCGGGACAGCGGGGCGCTCCCGTACAGGCCGTGGAAGAGCGGCTGCCCCAGCCACTCGCCGAGCGCGTCGAGCATCGCCACGTCGAAGGCGCCGCCCTCGCCGGTCCGCTCGCGCTCGTACAGCGCGGTCAGGACGCCGGCGTACGCGTACATCCCGGCCGCGATGTCGGCGATGGAGATCCCGGCGCGCGCGGGGCTCTCCGGCGTGCCCGTGAGCGACACCAGCCCGGACTCGCACTGCACCAGCAGGTCGAACGCCTTCTTCGCCGCGTAGGGCCCGTCGTCGCCGTAACCCGACACACCGCACCAGATCAGCCGCGGGTGCCGCGCGCGCAGCGCCTCCGCGCCCAGGCCCAGCCGTTCGGCGGCGCCGGGGGCGAGGTTCTGCACAAAGACGTCGGCCTCGGCCAGGATCCGGTCGAGCAGCGCCCGGTCGGTGTCCTGCTTGAGGTCCAGGACCACGCTTTCCTTGCCGCGGTTGCACCAGACGAAGTACGCCGACTCTCCCCGGGCCGCCCGGTCGTACTCCCGGGCGAAGTCGCCGCCGGGCCGTTCGACCTTGATCACCCGCGCGCCGAGGTCCGCGAGCTGACGGGTCGCGAACGGCGCGGCGACGGCCTGCTCCAGGGAGACGACGGTGACGCCCTCCAGTGACTGCCGCGGGCCCTGCCGTTCCGACTGGCGCCGCTGTGACTGCTGCTGTGTCTGCCGCAAGGCTCGCGCTCCTGGTCTGTGTGCGGTCGGGAACGGTCACAGGTCCACGGTCGTGCCCAGTCCCTCCGCGCGGGCCACGGCGTGGACGACATGGGCGGCGGCCACGTCGAGCGCCGCGTGCCCGGTGGATTTGAAGACGGTCAGCCCGTCACCCGCACCGCGGCCGGGGTGGTCGCCGGCGAGCACCGAGCCGAGCAGCACGACCTCCCGGCCGGAGGGCAGGCCCTGCAGTTCGTGGGCCCCGGCCGGGGGAGGGGAGCCCGCGGCGCCGGGCCACTCGGCGAACAGGGCGGCATCCCGTACGGTCTCCGCGTCGACCTCGGGCCCGTGGGAACCGCCGACCGAGCTCACGTGCGTGCCCGGCGCGAGCCATGAGCGGCGGACGACGGGACGCGTCGTCCCGGTGCAGCAGAAGACGACCTCGGCCCCGCGCACCGCCTCTTCGACGCCCTCGGCCACACGCGCCCCGGGGTGGCGGGCCGCGGCCTCGCGGGCGCCCCGGAGATCACGGCCGACGACGACGACCTCCGCGGCCGGATGAAGTGTCGCCAGCAGGTCGAGCTGGGCGCGGGCCTGGGCCCCGGTGCCCACAACGGTGTGGCGCACCGCCCCGGGGCGGGCCAGCACCCGCGCCCCGAGCGTCGCCGCCGCGGCGGTTCGCACCGCCGTCAGCGACTCGGCGTCCATCAGGGCCAGCGGACGCCCGTCGTGCTCGTCGAACAACGCGACCACGCCCCGGTGCGCACTGCGCCCGGGCCGCGCCGGATCGCCGAACACCGACACCAGCTTCGCCGCCAGGCCCAGCCCCGGGACATGGCCCGGCATCGCTCCCAGCAGCCCGGCCGGGGTGCGCGCCGCGATCCGCGGCGGCGCCGACACCTCGCCTCGGCTGATCGCGACGAGGGCCGTGGCCACGGCGTCGACGACGAGGTGCGGCTCCAGCGCCGCCCGCGTCTGCGCCCGGTCCAGCACGAGGACACCGTTCACGCCGCACCTCCCTGAGGGCCGGTCAGGATGCGCCGGAGCTCCTCCCCGGCGTCGCGCAGCGCGCGCTCCAGGGCGGGCAGCCGGGTCTCCCCGAACTCCGCGTCCGGCCCGACGACGGTCAGTGCGCAGACGGCGGCCCCCGGCCCCGGTGTCACCGCGCGGCTGACCGAGGCGACCAGCTTCTCGTTGCGCCCGCGCTCGACGGCGATCCCCGTCCGCTCGGTTCGCGCGATGTCCGCCAGCAGCCCTCCGTCCCCGTCGAGCGGGTACCCGTTGGCCTCGGCGGGACGCAGATAGGGGGCGCGGGCAGCCGGGTCGAGTGCCGCGACGAGCGCCAGCGGCCCGGCGAAACGGTGCACGGGAAGCGCCTCGCCCAGCAAGTGGCTGATCATGGCCAGCCGTTCCGGCCGGACGACGTCGATCACCCGGGCCCGGTCGGCCTCCAGCACCTGCAGGTTGACCATCATCCCCGTGACGTCGGACAGCTCCTGGAGCACCGGGCGGGCCAGGGCGGTCAGCGAGTTCCCCGCCGCGGCCGCCGACATGCGCAGCACGGCAGTACCGGGCAGATAACGGTCACCCGCACGCAGCACCCAGCCCCTGCGCACCAGGTCGAGCAGGATCCGGTACGCCGTCGCGCGGTGCAGGCCGACCTCGCCGGCGAGATCCGTCAGGCGGACGGGACGCGGCGCGCGCGTGACGGCCTCGATCAGATCGAGCGCCTTGTCCACCGCGGTGCGCGGGACCTCGGACATCGCGGCCACTCCTTCTCCTCCTCCGGCGCCAGGAGTACGCTACCGATCGTTTCGGTAGACGATACAGATGTTACGCAGGACGCAACAGTCAACAGTCGAGGTGAGCATGGCCGACCAGCCCCAGGGTGCCCCCACTCCCTACGCGGCGCCCGCTGCCGGCGCCGTCGCGGTCTACCGCGGCGCGACCCTCTTCGATGGCACCGGCCGCCCGCCCCGGCCCGCGACCACGATCGTCACCGACGGGCAGACGATCACGGCCGTCGCACCCGACGCCGACGCCGACCTCGCCTCCCGACTCCCTGGTGACGCCCGGGTGTTCGAGCTCGACGGCCGATTCGTCATCCCCGGGCTGATCGACACGCACCAGCACCTGGCCACCCCGCCCGACCGTCCCGCGGCCGAGGCGGCACTGCGCCGCCACGTCCACAGCGGCATCACCGCCGTCCGTGACATGGCCGACGACCTGCGGCAGATCGGCGACCTCGCCCGCGCCACCCTCGTCGGCGAGATCCCCGGCCCGGACATCCGCTACGCGGCCCTGATGGCCGGCCCCGGCTTCTTCGACGACCCGCGCACCCACCAGGTCTCCCAGGGCGCCGTGCCCGGTGAAGTGCCCTGGATGCAGGCCGTCACGCCCGCCACCGACCTGCCGCTGGCCGTCGCCATGGCCCGCGGCACGTACGCCGCCGCCATCAAGGTCTACGCGGACCTCGACGCTGAGCTGGTCGCCGCCGTCACCGCCGAGGCCCACCGCCAGGGCATCCCCGTCTGGGCCCACGCCACCGTCTTCCCCGCGACACCCGGCGAGGTCGTCGCTGCCGGCGTCGACACCGTCTCCCACGTCACCCTGCTCGCCTTCGAGGGCACTCCCGACGGTCTCACCAGCTACAAGACCAAACCCCCGGTCGACCACGCCCGGTTCGCCGCCGGGGACGACGCGCACCTGGACCGGCTCTTCGCCCGTATGGCCCGGCGCGGCACCGTCCTGGACGCCACCGCCGCCATGTGGGAGAGCGCGGAACTCGCGGGTGAGGGCCCCGAGGACGCCGCCCGGGCCCGCGCCAACACCGCCCTCGCCGCCGCGGTCACCGCCCAGGCCCACCGGGCGGGCGTGGCCATCTCCACCGGAACCGACCACGAGACCGCCCCCGGGGCCCCCTTCCCCGCGCTTCACGACGAACTGGCCTTCCTCGTCGAACGCTGCGGCATCCCCACCGCCGACGTCCTCCGCTCCGCCACGCTCATCGGCGCCCGTGCCGCCGGCGCCGAGGCCACCATGGGCAGCGTCGAGCCCGGCAAGCTGGCCAACTTCGCCGTCCTGGACGAGGATCCGCTGCGCGACATCGCCAATCTGCGCAGCATCACCGTGACCGTCAAGCGCGGACACCGCTTCGACCGCGCCGCGTTCGAGGAGGGCCGGCGAACCCCACGGCCCTGATCGTCGACGCGCCTCCCCCTTCGTGGTCGACCTCCACGGCGTCGACCGGTTCCGCGAACACGTCCGCCTGCCGGAACGCCGCGGCCACGTGGCCACCCCTCCGCGACTCCCGTGTCCGGGCGTAGGCTCACCGGACCCGCCGGACCGGACCGAAGGAGCGCTGCGCGTGCGACTGACCGTGGATCCGCTGTACGGCGAAGTGGATCTGGCCGCGTCCGCGGAGGAGCTGGCGGCCCTGGCGGGCGCGGTGACGGCCGGTGACGGCTTCGTCGCGGCCACGGCATCGGCGGGCGACGCCCTGCAAGGGGTCGACGTCAGGACGGCGGCCGGTCCGGGGGTGCGCATCGAGGTCGACACCGCGCGGCGGATTCTCGTGATCAGCGGTGACCCCGGGGCGAGGGAGATCCTCGCGGACGACCTGAACGCCATGGCCGCCGCCGAGGACGGCGGTCACCTCCACGTCGACCACTTCCCCGGGCACCCGTACCTGGTCGAGGGATCGGCGCCGCTGGTGGTCAACAGCCCCCACGGCGGCATGCCGACCCGGTGACCGGGGCCTGACGTGACCGGGCCGGGTTGACATCCGCGTCCGCGCGATTATGTACTTGACGAGGCAAGTATCTGGCTCCCGGGTCGGCGATGTGCGCCTGCGCCGTGCCCCGGGGCCGCCGTGGAATGTGTTTTCTCACCGGGAAGAGCAGATGAGCAGCGACAACGCCGTGCCGATGGCCAACGTCAAGGAGATGCACGTCGTGCACACGATGTTCCGGCGGGAGTTCGGGCTGACGCCCGCACTCGTGCGGGGCGTCGCCGACGGGGACCTCGCGCGGACGCGCATCGTGGCCGAGCACATCGACATCATGCTCTCCGCGCTGATCGGGCACCACGAGGGCGAGGACATCGGCCTGTGGCCCCGGCTCCTGGAGCGGGTCAGCGGTGAACTCACCCCGCTGGTACACGTGATGGAGGAGCAGCACGAGCAACTGCACACCGTCTGCGACGAACTGGCCGCGGCGGTCCGGAGCTGGCGGGCCACCGGCGACTCGGTGCGGGGGAACGAGGTCGCCGAGCTCGCCGACCGCCTGAACCGCATCGCGTTCGAGCACATGCGGCTCGAGGAGGAGACGATCCTGCCGCTGGCGGAGAAGCACATCACGGCCGCGGAGTGGGCCGAACTCGGTGGCCACGGCGCCGCCAGGACGTCGCCGGACCGGCTGGACCTCCAGTTCGGGATGACCCTCTACGAGGGCGACCCCGACGTGATGAAGGGGCTCCTGAAGGGCGCGCCGCTGCGCGTCCGGCTGCTCATGCCGGTACGGTCCCGGCGTCGCTACCGTGCCTACGCCAGGAAGCTGCACGGCACGGCCACGCCGCCGCGTATCGGACGGCGCGGCTGACCGGACCGCTCCGGCGGCCGCCCGGGATCAGGCGCCGCGCACGGCGGTACGGGGCCGGCGCACCATGAACACGTCGACCGGATCCTCGGCGTCGACGGTGAACCCGTGCCGCTCGTACAGCCGCCGGGCCGCGCTGCCCCGCAGCACGTTGAGCCTGACCGGTACACCCTCGCGGTCGCACCGCTCCAGCAGCTCCCGCAGTACGGCCGTGCCGATGCCGCCGCCCTGCAGCCGCGGGGCCAGGTAGAAGTGCTCCAGCCAGTGCGCGTCCCCGGCGGGCCGCAGCGCGACGCAGCCGGCGAAGGCGCCGTCCACGTCGACGACCCAGGTGTGCTCCGGCACGAAGGCGTCACGCAGCCGCTGCCGCACGCGGTGCTCGTCGTACCGACCGAGCCGCTCCAGGTCGCCGCGCAGCACCACGGCCCGCAGCTCCGCCACCGCCTCGACGTCCGTGGCCGCAGCCGGCCGTATCTCCCAGTCCGCCATGATCGGAAGGCTACAGCGCGGCGCACGGCTACCGGCCGCCGAGGCCGTCCGGCGCGGGGTCGCACAGGTTTCCCGACCGCCGTGATGGCCGACCCCGTGCCTGCTCAGGGGACGATGGCGTCCACGCAGCCCCCGTCGACGCGCACGGCTCCGCCGGTGGTGGCCGAGGCGAGGTCGGAGCTGAGGTACACCACCATGTTGGCGATCTCCTCGGGCTCGATGAGCCGTTGCAGCAGCGACTGCGGGCGGTGTTCGCGCATGAAGACGCGCTGCGCCTCCTCCCAGGGCAACTCGTCGCCGACGAGCCCCTGGACGAACTCCTCCACGCCCGCGGTACGGGTCGGACCGACCAGGACCGAGTTCACCGTGACACCCGATCCCGCGGCCTTCTTGGCGAAGCCGCGGCCGAGGGCGAGCATCGCCGTCTTCGTCATGCCGTACTGGACCATCTCGACGGGGATCGCCACGCCGGACTCGCTGGAGATGTACTGGATGCGGCCCCAGTCCCGCTCCAGCATCCGCGGCATGTACATCCGCGTGAGGCGGACCGCGGACAGCACGTTGACGTCGAAGTACCGGCGCCATTCGGCGTCGTCGATCTCGAGGGCGTCCTTGGCGCCGTAGACGCCGAGGTTGTTGACGAGGATGTCGACGTCCGGCACGACCTCGCGGGCCCGTTCGGCGCCCTCGTCGGTGGCCACGTCGGCTCCGACGGCGACGAACTCGCCCTCCGGGACCTCGTCCCGCAGTTCCTTGAGCGCCTGGTCCACCCGTTCAGGGGCGCGGCCGTTCACTCCCACGCGGGCTCCCGCCCGCGCCAGCCCGGCGGCGATGGCCGCTCCGATGCCCTGCGTCGACGCCGTCACCAAGGCGGTCCGTCCGGCGAGGTCGATGCGCATGTCCGCTCCCTGGGGCGAGCCGGTCGACGATCACGGCGGCACGACCGTGCTCCTCCCAGTCTCCGCCCGGCGCCATCGCGCCGCGCGGCGAGCGGCGTCCGTCGTCACCGGGCCCCGACGGCGCGCCGCTCGGCGAGGAAGCGGTGAACGGCCCAGGCCGCACCGGCCGCGGCGGCCGTCCAGACGAGGGCCTCGGCGACGGCGATCGCCGGAGTCACCGTGAGATGCGGCCGGGGCGGCAGGACGGCCATCTGGACGGCGGCACCGACCGGAACCGTCAACGCGGCCAGGAGACCGAGCAGTCCGGGCCGCCGGACGGCCGCGCCCGTCATACCGAGGAACGGTCCGAAGAACACCGCGACCACCGCCCAGATCAGGACGTCCGAGCCGGCGTTGACCAGGAGGTGGTCCATCGCGGAGTACGTCGCCGTTGCGGCGACCAGCGCCAGCGGTCCGGCCAGCGCGCCGCCGGCGGGCGTCCCGGCGAGCAGGCCCGCGGCCACCGCGAGGGCGGCCCAGGACCAGCCCGCGTCCAGCAGGAGGCTCAGGACCTTGGCGATGCCGCCCCAGACGGTCCCTCTGAGGGGCGCCCCGAGTTCCGAGTACGGCGACGACAGCGCATTCGCGAGCGAGGTGAGCACCCCGAAGACGGCGCCCACCGCCGATCCCCCCATGATCCTCATGCCGGGAGGTTATCGAACGCGCCGCCCACGTAAGGCAGTTCGCAGTTCGCCGCCCCGCGGGTCAGCCCGCCGCGGCCTTCCGCAGGCTCGCGAAGACCGCGCGGGCACCGGTGCCGTCCGGCTGCTGCCAGCCGGCTTCGACGTGACCCAGCACATCGCCCGCGGCGCCGTCGGCCGCACCGGGCCGCAGTGCGCGCACCACGCGGAGGAGCAGGCGGCCGGCCGGTCCCGCGTCGACGGTGACGTCGGTCGTGGCGCCGGGGCCGTCGGCGACGGATCCGGCGCCGGGCACGGCGGCCTCCGCCGGTCCCGCGTACTGCCGGGCGACGGTCGGGTCGGGCGTGTCGCTGACGCTCTGGGCCTGCGCCTCGGCCTCGCCGCGCACCAGCGCGATCAACTGGGCGACCACGACCGGGTCGTGCGCGCCGTCGTAGATCCAGCGTCTGCCGAGCACCCCGTGCTCCGTGGTGCCGATGAGCGCGTCCTCGGCTCCGGCCAGTGGCGCGCCGCGATAGGCCATGGGCACGTGGTAGGCGGCGCCGTCCTGGTCGGTGACCACCATGAACTCCACCCCGACCTCGCCCAGGGGGTCGTCCAGGCGGAAGCCGCCGGCCTTCACGAGCTCCGGGCGCGGCGCCGCGCCCGCGTACCAGGGCTGCCGGGGGAGCCAATCGGTGAGCAGTTCCAGCTTGGTCGGCGTCAGCGTCGTGCGGTGGATGAGCGACATGGCCGGTGGAGCCTCCCCTGAGTGCGTACGTGCGGGGACATCGTCCCATCGGCGTCGGACACGCGGTCGCCCGGCCGGGTGACAATCGTCGCCGGTGCGGCCATACATCGGTAAGGTGACCGTATGGCGAAACAGAAGGTCACCATCACCCTCGACGAGGACACCGTCGCCGCCGTGGACAAGCTGGCCGGCGGCCCCGGCGGCAACCGTTCCGCGTTCATCGAGGCGGCCGTCACCGAACGGCTCCAGCGCACCGAACGCGCCCTGCGCGCGGTCGACTGGCTCGGCGCCCGGGCCCGGCAGGACCACCCCGGTGAGTGGGAGGCCGCCCTCGAGGCCGTCGCCTCCGCCGACGCGCGGCGCGGGTTCGAGACCGCTCCTCCCGCCGACCCGGGTCAGGCGGCGTGAGCGGCGGGTACATCCTCGACCAGACCGCCGTCCGCGCCCTGGCCCTGGGGCGGCCCTACATGGTCGCCCGGGTCATCCGCTCGACGCAGACCGCGGTTCCGCTGTACGTCCCGGCGGTGCCCTTCGCGCAGGGCCTGACCGAGTCGGTCCTTGGCGAGGTGTACGAACGCCTCCAGGACGCCCTGGCGGCGCCGTGCTTCGTCTTCCGGGCGCTCGGTGAGGCCACCTGCTGGTCCGTCGCGCAGATCGCCCACGAGCGCGCGACGGACATCGCCACCGCCCACGCCGCGCACCTGGCGCTCTCCACCGGCCTGCCGGTCCTCACCCAGCAGCCCGACGCCTACAAGCGCGTGGACGCCCGGATCGACACCGAGCAGATCGTCTGACCGGGCCGTACCGCGAAAGGTCCGTGAGCATCTGCCGGGCCTGAGCGGGGGCAAGCGGGGCCGCCTCGCACCGTCCCACGCGAATCTCCACGTCTCGACCGCCACATCGTGGGTAAGTGTGGGGTGAAAGGTCCGAAATGAGTGGGGATGGTTTAGATGGCCTCTACGCGACCGAGTATCGAGCAGCACCCCGACCTGCTGGCGCTGCGCGCGGAGTACGAACGGACGACCGCCACCAACCGGGGCCAGGCGATCGAGGCAATGGGCCTGGTGACCGGCACCTACCTGGCGGCGTCCCCCTGGATCGTGGGCTTCAACGGCCTGTCGACGATAGCCGTCGGCAACCTGATCGCCGGCATCGCGTACGCCATGCTCATGGGCGGTGTGGGCAGGGCCTTCGAGCGCACCCACTCCATGGCGTGGGCCGCGGCCATCATCGGCCTGTGGACGATCATCTCGCCGTGGTGCATCGCCGGGAACGTCAGCACGACGCGCACCATCGCCAACAACGTGGTGGTCGGTGCGATCGCGCTGCTGCTCGCGCTGGCGGCGGCCTCGATGCGCCCGGGCACCGGGCGTGGGAAGTCCTCGGACATGAGGGGCCCCACAGGAGGCTCACGCATCTGACCGGCTCCCGCCGGAAACCGCTCCGCCGGACGAGCTCCTTGCGCGCTCGTCCGGCGGTCCGCGTCCCGAGGCGTGAGCCCCGCCCTGCTCCTGCCTACTCCTGCGCGGAACCGTGTGCGGAACCGAAGGTGACGGGCAGCCGCGACGGGCCGCGCAGCACACGCGGCCGCCAGCGCAGTTCGCCGGCCGGCACGGCGAGCGCCAGGCCGGGCAGGCGGCGCAGGGCGGTGCCGATGGCGATCCTGCCCTCCAGCCGGGCCAGCGGCGCCCCCAGGCAGTAGTGGATGCCGTGTCCGAAGGCGAGGTGGGCGTTGTCCGCCCGGGTGATGTCCAGGCGGTCCGGGTCGGCGAACCGTGCCGGGTCGCGGTCGGCGATGGCGGAGGCGACCACCACGGTCGCGCCGCGCGGGATGGCCACCCCCGCGATGGTCAGGTCCTCGCGGGCGAAGCGCGCGATGCCGGGGTTGACCGGCCCGTCCCAGCGCAGGAACTCCTCGATCGCGCCGGGCAGCAGCTCCGGGTCCTCGCGCAGCGCGTGCAGCTGGGCGGGGTGCGTGAGGAGCGCGGCGATGCCGTTCCCGATGAGGTTGACGGTGGTGATGTACCCGGCGACCAGGAGCAGGAAGGCCATCGAGATGAGCTCGTGGCGGTCCAGCCGCTGCTCGTCGTCGTGGGTGGCGATCAGCGCGCTGAGCAGGTCGTCCCCGGGGTGCGCGCGCTTGGCGTCCAGCAGTGCGGTGAGGTAGCCGTGCATCCGCTGCCAGGCCGCTTCGATCTTGGCGGGATCGGGCGGCTGGGGGCCCTGGAGGACCATGTCGTCGGTCCAGCGCTGGAAGTCGTAGCGGTCGGAGACGGGCACGCCGAGCAGTTCGCTGATCACCGTGACGGGCAGCGGCACCGCGAAGTCCTCGACGAGGTCGGCGCGCCCGGCAGGCACGACGGCGTCCAGCAGCTCGTCGGCGATGGCCTGGACGCGGGGCTCCAGTTCGGCCACGCGGCGGGCGGTGAACGCCTTCGACACGAGCCGGCGCAGCCTGGTGTGGTCGGGCGGGTCGGCGCGCAGCATCGTGCGGATCATCGACTCGCGCTCGGTGGTCGGCAGCCGCTCCATGAGCCGCGGGTCCGCCGCGTCCCGGACGTCGCTGCTCAGCCGCGGGTCGGTGAGGGCCGCCAGGCCGTCCTCGTACCGGGTGACCAGCCAGGCCTCGAGCTCGCCCTGGATGACCGCGCGGCGCACCGGGCCCTCCTGGCGCAGCTCACGGTAGAGGGGGAAGGGATCGGCGGCGAAGTCCGGATCGGTGAAGGGCAGGGTGACCGGCTGCTGGCTCATCAGGCCTCCGGGAGTCGTGGCACCGCATGACGGCATCAATGTGCACCGTTCAAGGATAATATGTTCCGTTATGTCGAGTCCGGGATGACGACGGAGGCCGGGGCGATGACGGAACGGACCACGTGCTGCGTGGTGGGCGGCGGCCCGGCGGGCATGGTGCTCGCCCTGCTGCTGGCCAGGGCGGGGGTGGAGGTCACCGTTCTGGAGAAGCACGGCGACTTCCTGCGGGACTTCCGCGGTGACACCGTGCACCCCTCGACCCTCGCCCTGCTGGACGAACTCGGCCTGGCGGAGCGCTTCGCCGCGCTGCCGCAACGCCGCGTCACCACCGTTCAGTTGCCGATCGGTCCCGGGCGTTCCCTGGTCACCGTCTCGGACGTCGGCACGCTGCGGGGCCCGTACAACTACGTGGCGATGGTGCCGCAGTGGGACCTGCTCGACCTGCTGGCCGACGAGGCCCGTCGCGAGCCGGCGTTCACCCTGCGCATGGGCACCGAGGCGACCTCCTTCCTCGAGGAGCGCGGCCGGATCACGGGCGTGCGCTACCGCACCCCGGACGGCCGCGAGGGCGAACTGCGGGCCACCCTGACCGTGGCCTGCGACGGCCGCGGGTCACTCGCCCGGACGCGGCCCGAACTGGGCCTGCGGGAGTTCGGCTGCCCGATGGACGCCTGGTGGTTCCGCGTGCCGCGGCAACCGGGCGACCCGCAGGGGCTGGTGGCCGGGGTCGGCGACCGCTTCCTCACCGCGATGATCGACCGCGGCGCGTACTGGCAGTGCGCCGCGCTGATCCCCAAGGGCAGCGACGCCGACCGCCGGGCCGCGGGCCTCGACCGGTTCCTCGCCGCCTTCTCGGCCGCCGTGCCCTGGCTCGGCGACCGCGTGCACGCGGTGCGCTCCTGGGACGAGGTGAAGCTGCTCGACGTGCGCTGCGACCGGCTGGAGCACTGGCACCGCCCGGGGCTGCTGTGCATCGGCGACGCGGCCCACGCGATGTCGCCCGTGTTCGGGATCGGCATCAACCTCGCCGTCGAGGACGCCGTCGCCACCGCCCGCCATCTCGTGGAGCCGCTGCGCCGCGGCAGCGTCGGGCTGCGCGACGTACGCGCCGTCCAGCTCCGCCGGTGGCCGACCACGGCCGCCACGCAGGCCCTGCAGCGCCTGGCCCATCGCCGCTTCATCGCCCCGGTGCTGGCCGGACGCTCGCCGCTCGGCGACGCCGACCGCGCGGGGCGGCTCGCCGGCCTGCTCAACTCCACCCCGTGGCTCAAGCGGGTGCCCGCGTACTTCATCGGCTACGGCGCCCTGCGCGAGCGCCCACCGGCGGCGTCGGTGCGGTAGACCCCGGTCCCTGGAATCCGCCACGTGTGGGAGGGGGCCGGCCGGGTTCCAGCAACCGCGGGCTGGGCGCTCGTGCCGTCCTCCGAGTGGAAACACCATTCGTGACTGGAGAGTGTCCGGGGAGAGCGGCACTCTGTGAGCGCGCCGGCCGACAGGCCCTTACGCACTGTGCACCTTCGAAGGCGTCTTCGAAATTCGTACTGGTGTGCGGGATCCGTCAAGGGGCTGGCAGGTCGCAGACACGCGACCGGCGGGCGGTTGTTCGGCGCGCTCTGCGGTCGGTCCGGGCGCATTGTGGAAACCGTGGGCCCGTGGTCCGGGATCCGACTGTCGGTGACCTCTGCGTAGGAGGTTGGTCATGCCGAGCGACTATGAACGCGGCCGGGTGGGGTTGCTGCTCGTCGACCTCGTCAATGAGAACTTCTCGAAAGACGGCAAGGCCTACGCCATCTACGCCTCGGAATACGAAAGGCTGGACACGATTGGCAACCTGGGCAAGCTGATCGCCGGGGTACGACGGCACGAGGAAATCCCCGTCTTCTACTCGAAGACTGCCTTCACCGACGAGGACTACTCGACGTGGAAGCACGTCTCCGGGGTGCACCGGGAGATGTTCGACCACCGGCTGTTCGAGGCGGGGACCTGGAACACCGAGTTCTACGAGGATCTGGCTCCCCAGCCGGGCGAGGTGATCCTCGCACCGCACAAGGGCCTCGACGTGCTCCACCACACCGACCTCGAGTTCCTTTTGCGGCAGCGCAGCGTCGAGTACCTGGCGATCGCCGGGGTCTCCGGGATCATGGCCGTGGAGTCGACGGCCCGCACCGCGATGGAGCGCGCCTACCACGTCACGACGTTCACCGACGCGATCGCCGCTCCCGGCGGCCTGGTCACGTACCAGGCGATGATGCGCGGCCTGAACATGATCTCGCACAGAGTGGTCAGCGTCGACGACTTCCTGGCCTCGCTCGACAGCCTCGACAGCCTGGACGCGTGACACTTCCACCATCCGTCCGGTGAGGAGAGCAGCCGGGATGCACCGGGCCCGAACGGCGTTGGCGGACGTCTGGGATCGGCTCGTGGCATCCGATCCCGGACTGATCCGGCTGCTGTCCGCGCTGAGCACGGTCTGCGCGGTGCTGCTGACGCTCGGTCTCCTCGCGGCGCTGCATGCCCCGATACCCATCCTGGTGACGGGCGCCCTCACCGCGATGGTCAGCACGGTAGCGGTCACCGAGCCCCGGCCGCGCGACCAGGTGCTCACCCTTGCGGCCGGATTGCCCATCACGCTGGCGACCGTGGCGGTCGGAAGTGCGCTGACGCCGTACCGGGTCGTGGCGGACGTGGTGTTCGTGCTGTTGATCTTCGCCGCCATCTACATCCGGCGGCTGGGCCCGCGCACGACCACGCTGGGCATCTTCGCCTTCCAGCTCTTCTTCGTGACCCAGTTCGCCGAGACCCGTGTGGCGCAGCTGCCGCAGCTGTTCCTGGCCGTGGTGGTGGCCTTCGGCAGCTCGGCGCTGCTCCGGTTCGCCGTCCTGCGCTCGCCGCCGGAGCGGACGCTGGCACGGCTGCAGCGGGCCTTCCGCCTTCGTCTGGTGCTGGTGCTCGACGCGCTGATCGAGGTGGCCGAGGGCGGACCGGAGGCGCCGCGGGCCAGGCGGTCGGTCGACGATCTGCGCCGGTACACGGCCGGCCTGCACACGGGCGCATTGATGATCCAGGCCCGGCTGCGAACCGGCACGCCCGACGAGCGTACCGCCACCGCGATCCAGCGCCGCGTGGCGGAAGCGGAGACGGCCGTGGAGCGGCTGGCCGTGCTCGTGCTCCGGGTCCTGTGGCCCGGAGCCGACATCGACACCCTGACCCGGCACCTGACGAGGAACCGCCGCGCCGGATCCCCGGTCGACGCCCGCGACGCGGTCACGCTGCCCGCGATGATCTCGGAGCTGAGTGCGCTGCGTGTGCTGATCGACCCGGGTCGGCCGCGGCCGGTGGGCGCCGATCCCGCCGAGGTGCGCAACCGGCTGCTCGGCTATCGCAACGACGAGCACCTGCCCGACGCGTCCCCGGCGATGGGGGACGTCTTCCGCTCCACCGGGGAGTTGGCCCGCGCCCTGTTCGGCCTGCGCCTGGCCTTGGACGAAGACACTCCGGCATCCCTGGACACCCCCGAGACGGCACGGTCGCGGGAGGAGCTCACGGCAGAGGACTCCGGCCTGGCGGAGGACGTCGTACCGAAGCGGGAGGGCCCCCGCATCCGCCCCACCACCAGGATCGCGCTGCAGGTCGCGACCGGATCGGCGCTGGCCGTCGTCGGCGGTGAACTGCTGTCGCCGCAACGCTGGTACTGGGCGGTGTTCACGTGCTGGGTGGTGTTCATCAGCACCGGCTCCACCGGCGAGGTCCTGGTCAGAGGGTATCGGCGGCTGATCGGCACGGTGGTGGGTGTCGTCGCCGGGATCGCCCTCGCCGTCCTGATCGGCGGCGACCCCCGGCCGGCCTTCGCCTTCGCGACCCTCAGCGTGTTCGGCATGTACTACACGACCGCGGTGTCCTACACGCTGATGTCCTTCTTCGTCACCACGATGCTCGGCATGCTGTACACGCTGCTGCACGCCCTCACCCCGGGCGTGCTGGTGGTGCGGATCGAGGAGACCGCGCTCGGGATCGCATGCGGCCTGGCCGCCGCTCTGCTCGTGCTGCCGGTGCGGACCCGGGAACGCACGGACCAGTTGCTGCGCGACGTGCTGGAGCGGCTGCGCGCGGTGCTTTCCCAAGCGCTGGCCCGGATGGGCGGCGCGCCCGGCCCGGATCTGCTCGATCCGGCCCGCGCGCTGGATTCGGCCCTGGACAGCCTGCGTCTGTCGGTGCAACCGCTGATCACCCCGATCAGCCCACTGCGGTCCAGGCGGCGCACCGCGCTCTGCGTGCTGGGGTCGCTGGAGACCGCGGCCTTCCACACCCGCAGCCTGGCCGCCACCCTGGACCTGATGCCGGCCGGTGTCCGCATCGGCGCCGATCCGTGCGTCGTGGACGAAGCCGGCCGGATCGACCGCAATCTCGCGACCTTGATCGATCAGGTGGCTGCCGGCGGCGAGGACGACACCCCGCTCGAACGCGGTTCGGGCTTTTCCGCCCTGCTCGGAGTGAGTTCCGGCGGCGCGCCTGCCGAAGACGTCCACTTGACGCGGCGCGTGCTGCGGCACCTGCAGCGCGTGGACGAGAGCATCCAGGGCCTCGCTCGAACCCTCGGGCTGTCCGTCCGCGACCACTCCTGACGCAGGCACCGGCGGCGGCTCAGGCGACCCTGGCGGCGTTGCGGGCGATCGCGTCCACGACCGCCGGCCACACCTGCTCCGGCAGGTCGTGCCCCATGCCCGGGATCAGCAGCAACTCGCTGCCAGGGACCGCGGCTGCCGTCGCCCGGCCGCCGCTGTGGTCGATCAGGGGGTCCTGCTCGCCGTGCACGACCACCGTCGGCACCGCCACCGACCGCAGGCCCGGTGTGCGGTCCGGTGAGGCGAGGATCGCGGCGTACTGGCGTACGTAGCCCTCCGGCCGGTACGCCCGGTCGTGGGCGGCGGCCACCCGCTCGCGCAGTTCCCGGGGAGCCGGCGGGTAGCCGGGGGAGCCGATCACCGCGGCGCGGCGCACCGCCTCGTCGATGACGGCCTCGCGCGTCAGGGGGACGCTGTTTGAGCCGGGCATCGCCGCGATGGCCTCCGCCGAGGCGCGGCCGACCGACCGGTCGCCGGTGGTGGACATGATCGAGCACAACGACAGCACCCGGTCGGGGTGGTCGATCACCAGCTGCTGGGCGATCATGCCGCCCATCGAGGCCCCGACGACGTGCGCGGCCGGGATCTCCAGCGCGTCCAGCAGCCCGACGGCGTCGTCGGCCATGTCGGCCAGCAGGTACGGGACGCCGGAGCGGTCGCCCGACAGCACGGCGCCGATGTCCGGGACGGGGTGCTCGTCGAGACCGGTCGACAGACCGGCGTCACGGTTGTCGTAGCGCACGACGAAGAAGCCGCGGTCCGCGAGCGCGGAACAGAACTCCGGCCGCCAAAGCGTCATTTGTGCACCGAGGCCCATGACGAGCAGCAGCGCCGGATCGCCGGGGCTGCCGAAGGTGTCGTACTCGAGCTCTATTCCGTTGGACTTCGCGCGCGGCATGCGGGGCTCCTTGGGGCTCGCGGGGGGATCGGCTCATACCGTCCAGTCGGTACGATAGCTGCGCCGCCCCCGCTCGGCACCCCCGGCACGGAGCGCCCGTGGGCGCGCGGTCGCGGACGGACCGTCAGTCCGGGAGCGGCCGGCGACTCATGCTGCCCTTGGCGTCCCGGGGCCGCGCCCCCGTGCGAGGCCCCGGGACCGTGAAGCGAGGGGCCGTTACATTACACTTATGTAATGTAACGCCCGCAATCGTTGGCATGGGGCCTTTTCGGGCACAGAGGGGATCGCGGATGAGTGGCGAGGAGCGCGCCGGAAGCGCCGGGGATGGCAATGAGACCGGCCGCGGCGCCGGGCCGAGGGCCGGTGGCCGACCCCGGGACCCGGCGATCGAGGCGGCGATCATCCGGGCGACGCGCAAGCGCCTGGTCGCCGACGGGTACTCGCAGATGACCATCGGGGACATCGTCGCCGACGCCGGCGTCACCCGGCCCACGCTGTACCGGCGTTGGGCCAACAAGTACGACCTGGTCGTCGACGCCCTCCAGTACGGCTTCCGCGCCCAGCGCGAGGCGTACCCGGACGTCGACATGGACGCGCTGCCGGCGGTCGAGGCGTTCCGGGAGGCCGTGCGCCGCCTCGACCCGCGCTACCACAACAAGGGGGCGATGGCCCTGCACGGCAACTTCATGGCGGAGGCCGAACGCGCCCCCGGCCTGCTGGAGCAGTTGCGGGAGCACGGAGTGGGGCCCCGGTGCCACGAGTTGACGCAGACGCTGCTGCGGCTCCGCGAACGCGGCGAGCTCCGCGAGGACATCGACCTCGACACCGTCGTGACGCTCTGCTTCGGCAGCTACTTCGCCGACTACCTCCGCACCGGTGGTTCCGGTGCGGACGTCGCGGACCGGGTGGTCGGCACCCTCTGGCCCGCCATCGCGGCGCATCCCTCCGGTTCCGGCTGATCGGGCTCCGGGGCGCGGGGCGGGCGACAGGGATGCATGTTACAGTCGGTCTTTGTAACGTAACTGTCGCCCACGCCCTGGGAGCCGACCGGTGGACGTTCACGAGGCGCTCTACACGACCCGGATCATGCGCCGTATGAAGCCGGATCCCATCCCGATGGAGAGCCAGTGCCGGATCCTGGACGCCGCGATCCGCGCGCCCAACGGCGGCAACGCCCAGCGCTGGCACTTCCTCGCCGTCGACGACCCCGCGCTCAAGGCCCGGCTCGCCGAGCTCTACGCGTCCTGTAGGCAGCAGGAGTACGCGGACATCGCGGCCGGCCGGCTCGGTGCGGCACCGCACGAAGACGCCGTGCGGCGCGCGGAGGCGCTGGCGCGCATCAAGAAGTCCGGGGACCGCTTCGTCGAGCACTTCACCGAGATCCCCCTGCTGGTCTTCGTCTTCGCGGTGGACGACCACGGCGGCGCGAACATCTATCCGGCCATCTGGAGTTCGCTGCTGGCCGCGCGCGCCGAGGGCATCGGCGGCGTGCTGACCACGGTGCTGCGCTACGAGGCCGGCACCGTCTGCGACCTGCTGGGCGTGCCCACCGCGGACGGCTGGCGGATGATCGCCATGCTGGCCTTCGGTTACCCGCTGGGCCGCTGGGGGGTCGCGGCCAACCGGCGTCCGGTCCACGAGGTCTCGTCGCGCAACCAGTGGGGCGAGTCGTTCGGCGCGCGGGTGCCCGAGCCCCTCTGGCCGCCGGACGCGGACGGCGCGCGCATCGAAGTCGACCGCCCGGCGACCTGAGCGGGGCCGGTGCGGGCGTGCGTCAGGCGGCCAGAGGGCACTGCACGGCCACCAGCGCTACGTCGTCGTTGAGCCGCCCGCCCGTGTGGCGGAGCAAGTCCGCCAGGACCTCCTCGAGCAGGGACTCCGGGTCGCACGCCGCCGCGTTCCGGGGGATACCGCGGTCGGCCACGGAGTAGAAGGCGCCCGAGCAGTCCCGGGCCTCGGTGAGGCCGTCGGTGTAGAGCAGGAGCAGATCGCGCGGGGCGAGCGGGAAGCAGTCCTCCCGGTACGCGGCGGGGTCGAGGCCGGCGAGCCCGAGCGGCGGCGCCGGCGCCGCCGGGCCCGCGAGCGCGGTGATGCGGCCGTCCCGCAGCAGCAGCGGCGGCGGGTGCCCGCAACTGACCGTCCGCACATGGCCCGCGCCGGGCGGGAACTCCACCAGCAGTGCGGTGATGAATCGCTCCGGCGCGTCGGCGTCGCCCTCGGACGCCTCGGCCACGTGGCGGCGCACGCTGCCCTCGAGTGCCGCGGCCAGACCGGGCAGAGTGCGGTGCTGGTGCACCGCCTCGCGGAAGGCGCCCAGCAGCGCCGCCGTGTCGTCCAGCGCCTCCAGGCCCTTGCCCTTGACGTCGCCGATCAGGAGCCGGGTGCCGTACGGCGTCCGCGCCGCGGCGTACAGGTCGCCTCCGACCTCGGCCATCGTCTCGGCCGCCCGGTACACCGAGGCGACCCGAAGGTCCTCGATTCGGCGGGGGAGGGGCCGCAGGACGACCTGCTGCGCCGCCTCGGAGATCGCCCGCAACTGGCTCGCCTCGCGGCGGTTGCGGTCGCGGCCGCTGCAGAAGGCGAAGAGGAAGGCGGAGACCACCAGCAGGGCGGCGATGTGCGTGGGCAGGATGGAGGAGCGGAGCAGCCCGTCGTGGACGTCGCAGACCACCGCGCCGGCCAGCGACAGCACGGCCACCCCGGAGGTGGCGCGGGCCGTCGAGACCGCCGCCGTCAGGGCGGGCGCAGCGATGAGCAGGGACGCCAGATGCACGTCGGTGGGCGCGACGAGAGCGATCCCCGTGATGATCAGCACGAGCGCGACGGGAGCGCCCACCTCGGACAGCCGCAACGCCCGCCAATGCCTCGACCGCTGCCGTCTGCCGGGTGCCGTGCGGCCCCGGGCGAGGCGGCCGTGAGGTGTGCCCGCGGCGACCGGGACGGGTGCGGGCCTTCCCGAACGCCGGATGAACTTGTGCACCGGCCTGACCTCCTCGCCTGGCCCTCCACCCCGCGACGGGGATGTGAGTCAAGGTGGACATTTCATTACATCTATGGACTGTAACGTTAATGCGTCGTTCAGGGATTCCGTACGGTCGCGTGTTCCATTACAAGTGTTGACTGTAATGGAACTCGATGCCACGCTGGCTCCGACGGGGTGCGAGGGCCACCCCGGGTGCTGTGGAGGACGGACGATGGATCACAGGCGAGAGCTCATCGAGCGCAGCATCCCGTTCCTGGACGAGGTCAAGAACCGGACCGCGGGCAAGGAGCTGGAGGACTGGCTGAACGGCACCCATGGCCCGTACAGCGAGCTGTACGGGCACCTCGCGCGCCTCATCAAGCGCGGCGTCGAGGATGGCTGGGCCGCGAACATCGAGGTCGACGGCCCGAACTACCGGCGCAGCCTCATCGCACCGCCCTCGGCGGAGACGCGGTACTTCAGCATCACCGCGGTGTACATGGACAGCCAGGCCCGCTTCCGGGGCCAGTACCACGCCCACCCCTACGGCGAGATCAACCTCGTGGCCCCTGTCGACCGGGAAGCGCAGCTGGCCGGTCCGAGCGGCTGGCAGGGCCCGGGCTGGACCGCCCCCGCCCCCGGCAGCCACCACTACCCCGAGGTCCGCGGCGGCGCCCTCATCGCCCTGTTCTACCTGCCCGCCGGGCGCATCTCGTACGACGTCACCGCGCCGCGCGTGGACTAGGGTTCGTCCCGCTACGACAGGACCACCGCGATCCGCCCTGTCGCGGGCCGCACGGCCGGAATCCCCACGGCTGGGGAGCGAAGCAGCTCAGTCGTCGAACCAGACGACCAGTCTGACGTCGTCATCTCCATGCAGGTCGGCGAGGGTGCGCATGACGGTCCACACGGGACCCCACTCGTCATCGGGTACGGCATCGCGGCGCCTGAGGCGGTCGACCCGGAACATCCGGTCACCGTCGACCCACTGGGAGCCCGCGGGGAAGTGCTCACCCGGTCGTGCCGCGATGTGAGCCGGCTGCCCGCAGAGATCGATGAACCGCCGAGGAGCGGAGACGTGCCTTTGGGCGAACTGCCAGTCGCCCTGCGGCTCGCGGAAGTACTCGTGGATGCGGTCGTCAGGGCGGGCGGACTCCTCATCCCAGTCGACTCGCTTGATCTCCGCCCAGCTGACCCAGCCGGCGGATCGTCCGGCCGTCGCCTCCTGGCCTGCTCGGACACGGTTCGAAGCGTCGACAGGCAGTCCGCGGAGAGGGGCTATCGGGAGGAACTGCTCGTTGTCGCACACGCCGAACAGGCAGCCGAACGCGTCGTAATTCCTGGGCACCTTCAGGTGGTCCAGGGCGATGGTGGCATGCCAGAAGGAGTCCTCTTCGTGGTCTCGGTAGTCACGGTGGCACTCGACGAAACCCCGTATGTCCTTGCCCATGCCCGGATCATGGCGGTCCGGGCACCTTCCGGACCAGGCATTTGCCGTGCCCGTGGCCCGGAGACCGTCCCTGGGCGTCCCGCCCGGCCCGGCATGCCGTGATCCACGGCACCCGCCCCGCCGGGTCCGCACAGGTCGGCGGCCCTACCATGTGCGTCACGCACACAAGTGGGCGAGCGGTGAGCGCCCGCCGTACGCACCTGGCGGTGAACCCATGCAGCGGAACGTCCCGGAGCCCGCCGAGACGGCAACGTCGTTCAAGGAACTGCTGACCCTGGAGCGGCTGGAGGAGAACCTCTACCGCGGCTTCTGCCACGCCGGGATGCCGCTGCGGGCGTTCGGCGGCCAGGTCGCGGCGCAGTCGCTCATCGCCGCGGGCTCGACACTGCCCGCCGCGGAACCGCCCGCCCCGGACCTGCTCGTCCACTCGCTGCACGGCTACTTCATCCGCCCGGGCCGCACCGACCGGCCCATCGTCTACGAGGTCGACCGGACCCGGGACGGACGCTCCTTCGCCACCCGTCGCGTGGTCGCGATCCAGGGCGGCGAGGCCATCTTCAGCCTCTCCGCGTCCTTCCACCGCACGGAGGACGGGGACGAGCACCAGGCGGACGCGCCCGAGGCGCCCGGCCCCGAGGGGCTGCCCGAACTGTGGGAGGCCGGGAGACCGGGCCGGGGCGTGTCCGTCTTCGAGGCCGTCCTGGAGTCCCGGTGCGTGGGGGACCCCGTCAAAGGGCTGCCCGGCATCGGGCAGGGGCCGCGCCAGCAGCTGTGGGTCCGCACCCGAGACGCCCTGCCCGGGGGGCCGTTGCTGCACGCCTGCGCACTGACGTACATCTCCGACATCCGGCTGCTCGCGACGGCCGGCCTGCCCTACGCCGACCACCCGGGACAGCGGCAGGCCGCCTCACTGGACCACGCCGTGTGGTTCCACCGGCCGTTCCGCGCCGACGAGTGGCTGCTGTTCGCCATGGAGAGCCCGACGTACGCGTCGTCCCGCGGTCTGGCCCGCGGCCAGTTCTTCACCAGGGACGGCCGTCTGGTCGCCTCCGTCGTGCAGGAGGGGCTGTACCGGCGGCGGCCCGCCCGCTGAAGACCCCTTCGTCCAGCGAGGAGTGACGTGATGTCGCATTCTGCCGACGGTCCGACCGCCTACGCCTGGACGGTCCTCGGCGGTGCCCCGGAGCACGTGGAACACGTGACCTACCGGGAGGTCGCCGGTGTACTGCCGGCACGGCTGCCGGTGCGCCGGATGGCCTGGGCCGCGGTCGGGGTCTGCTCGCTGGCCGCCGCCGAGCTGCTCGCGCTGCGCTCCGGCGGGCCGCCGCCCCCGGTGCTGGTGGACGAGGGCGCCGTGGCCACCGCGTTCACCAGCGAGCGGCACCTGCGGATCGACGGCCGGGCGGGCAGCTCCTTCGCCCCGCTGTCAGGCTTCTGGCGCACCGCCGACGGATGGGTGCGCACCCATGCCAACTACCCGCACCACCGCGCCCGGTTGACCGCCGCCCTGGGCCTTCCCGACGGCGGCGACGAGGACGCCCTGGTCCGACAGCTGGCGGAGGAGCTGGCCGGGCGTACGGCCGTGGAGGTCGAGGAGACCGTCTACGCGGAGGGCGGACTGGCCGTCGCCGTACGGGACTTCGGCCCTGGCGCGCAGCCCCTCGTGGAGACCGAGCGCACGGACGGCGCCCTGGTGCGTCCGCTGCCGCCAGCCGGGCTTCCCGCGGCGGGCGTCCGCGTCCTCGACCTGACGCGGGTCATCGCCGGACCGGTCGCCACGCGCACCCTGGCCCTGCTCGGCGCGGACGTACTACGGGTGGACGGTCCCCGTCTGCCGGAGGACGAGTGGGCCCACGCCGACACCGGATTCGGGAAGCGGTCGGCGCGGCTCGACCTGCGCGGTCCCGACCGTGCGGTCCTCGAGGAACTCCTCGCCTCCGCCGACGTGGTCGTGACCGGCTACCGCCCTGGCGCGCTGGACCGCTTCGGCCTGGCGCCGGAGGCGCTGCGCGAGCGGCGGCCCGGACTGGTGGTCGCCCAGCTCCGCGCCTGGGAGCGGTCGGGACCCTGGGCGGGGCGGCGCGGATTCGACAGCCTGGTCCAGGCACGCTGCGGCATCGCCTCGGTCGAGGCCGGACCGGACGGCCGGCCGGGCGTCCTGCCCGCCCAGGCCCTCGACCACGGCACCGGCTATCTGCTGGCCGCGGCCGTCCTGCGCGCCCTGACCGACGCCCGCCGCCACGGCGGCGGGCGGCTGCTGCGGCTGTCGCTGACGGGCACGGCGTCCTGGCTGACCGACGGCATCGGCCGGGGCGACGGGGGCACCGGAACCGGCTCCGGCGAGGACCGCGACCCCGCCCGCCTGCTCGCCGTCGCCGACTCCGGGTACGGACCCCTCGTCCACGCCCGGCCGCCGCTGGGCTACCGAGGTGCCCCGCGGGACTGGAGCCGCCCGCCGGGGCGCTGGGGCACGGACCCCGCGGTGTGGTGCGGGCCGGTCGCGGACCGCCGTTAGGATGCCCCGGCCGGTGCCGATCATGGGGAGGGCGGCATGGAGACCGACGGAGGAAGACCGTGCCCGCGGTGCGGGCAGCGGCTGACGGACGACGACCGGTTCGTGGTCTGGTGCACGTCGTGCGACTGGAACGTCCGGGGTGGGAACGAGGACGACGAGGAGCACGACGGCCCCGTCGACGCGTTCCGCCGGCGCCTGTCGCGGAGGTACGGCGAGGAACTGTTCGCCAGGATGACCTCGGAACGGCCGCCGCGCCCCGGGCGTGGTGCCGCGTACGCCGGCGCCTACGCGATCGCCGGGCTCGTGCACCTGCTGACGCTGGCCGTGGCCGGCGCCGGTGTGTGGCTTCTGGTGACGGGCTGGCGGGCGATCGTCCCCGCCGTGCTGGGAGCTCTGCTGCTGGGCCTGGCATGGCTGATGCGTCCGCGGTTGGGGCGGGTGCCGCGGCACGGCGTCCGGCTGCGGCGCGCGGACGCGCCCGCGCTCTACGCGCTGCTGGACGACGTGGCCGACACCCTGGGGGCGCCGCGGGCGGACATCGTCGTGGTGGACGCCGAGGTCAACGCCGGTGTCTCCGTCGTCGGCCTGCGCCGTCGCAGGATGCTGGTGCTCGGACTGGGACTGTGGGAGGTGCTGACCCCGCAGCAGCGGGTGGGCCTGCTCGGCCACGAGTTCGGGCACTTCGTGAACGGTGACACGAGCGAGACGCTCGTCATCGGCTCCGCGCACCGCACCCTGATCGAGTGGTACGTGCTGCTGCGTCCGCAGTCCGACACCAGCGGCCTGGGGCTGGTGGAGATCGCCGCACGACTGTTCATGTTCCTCCCCGCCTCCGCCGTGCTGCTGCTCCTGCACGTGCTGGCACACCTGACCCTGCGCGCCGGTCAGCAGGCCGAGTACCTCGCGGACGACCTGGAGGCGCGCATCGGCTCGACGGAGGCGGCCATCGGCGGAATGGACGTGCTCCTGCTCGCCGACGCCATCGGGTTCTGGCTCGACCAGCAGTACGTCACCGCGGGTACCGTGCACCGCGCCACACGCGGCGCCGGCCGGGAACCCGACGAGGCGGTCTGGGAACGCCTCAAGGAGTACGTGGCGTCGATCCCGGAGCACGAACTCGAGCGGCGGCGCCGGCTCTCCGTCCTGACCGCCCACGCCGAGGACCAGACCCACCCGCCGACCCACCTGCGCCGCGCCGCGGTGGAGCGCCGGGAGCACCACGCGGCGGCCATCGTGCTGGACGTCGCGCGGAGCAAGGAGGTCGACGCGGCCCTGGCCCCGGCCCGCCGTCGGCTGGGCGGCGAGGTCCTGCGCGGCTGAGCGGCCGGGGTCAGACCTGCCCGCCCCGCTCCAGGGGAATCCGCTCGCCCGCGTCGACGGCGAACGGCAGCCGGTTGCCGGCCGGCGGGAGGGGGCAGGTGGCGAGGTCGGTGTACGCGCAGGGCAGGTTGGCCGCGCGGTTGAAGTCCAGGGTCACCCTGCCCCCGGCGTCCGGCGGGTCGATCTGCAGGGAGCGGTTCGCCGCGTAGGTGGTCACCCCGGACGTCGCGTCCGTGAACAGCGCCATCAGGGCGCCCGGCCGCGAGCCGTTGAAGACGGTCAGCCGGTGCGTCGCGCCGTCCACGTCGAACTCCACCTGCCCGGGGGAGTCGTAGACGTGCTCCAGACCCTCGACGGCCGCGCCCACGGTCACCGGAAGCGGGACGTCGTAGGGCACGAACCGGGCCTCGCGGACCCAGTGGGGATCGGGAGCGTAGGCGGGCGTCCCGGTGAAGCCGGTGCGCAGCGGGTTGTCCGGGTGGCGCGGCCGCAGGATGTCGTGCCCGCCGCGCTTGGCGACCTCGACGACGGCGGCGCCGAAGCCGGCGTACACGCTGTCGCGCTCGCCGATGACGCCGAAGTCGTACCGGCCGCGCACCGTCGTCCCGCCGACGGTCAACTCCTCGCCGTCGTCCAGCTCGACCGCCACGTGGCCGTCGACGACCGACCAGGCGCCCGGCGCGTCGTCGTAGCGTTCCGGTCGGGGGCCCGGCCGGCGCAGACTGGTGATCGCCAGGAAGCCGTGCGGACCGGCGAGCACCTCCTCCTTGGCGCGGTGCCAGCGCTCCCACTGCTCGGTGAAGCCGCTGCGGTCGACGTCCTGCGCGGTCATGTCCGCTGCTCCCTCGCGTGACGGTGTACTGCTCCACTGCGTACAACCGCCGAAGTCCGCTGGGTCATCCCGCCGCCCGCCGACGTGGCGGCCCGCCCGGTCGGCGTGCGAGGGCGACCGGGCGGGCTCCGCTTCCCAGGCTGCCCCGGGGGTGAACGCCGCGCAGGCCGAAGGGCGTGGCGATTGCGCCGGACGGGGCCACAGGGTGCCGCGGTGGCGGCCGCCCGCGGTATTCGCCTTGGGCGTGGCACGCGGCCGCGTGCCGATGCCGCGTGCGCGATCAGGGGGTGGCGAGCTGCCGGACCGACTCCACGACGACGCGCCTGCGCTCCGATGCCGGGACCAGGGAACGGACGTCCTCCCCCTGGCGCTGCCACATGTTCGCGATGACCAGGACGAGGGCGAGCAGTTCTCCCGCGCTCATGCGGTCGGTGACGGTGCCGCGCCGCTGGGCGTCCTCGACCGCGGCGACCTTGTCGGCCATGGACGCGGCCACGAGGGGCCGGACCTCGCGGCCGTCACCGCGTTCGAGGGCGTACCAGGTCACGAACCGCATCACCTGCGGGTGGTCGAGGCCCGCGTCGTAGAGGCGGCCCGCATAGCCGGGCAGGTCGTCGGCGTCGATGGGAATGCCGGCGACGGCCTGTTCGACGACGGCGTCGTAGACGGCCTCGAACAGGCCCTCCTTGCCGTCGAAGAAGGAGTACGTGAGGCCGGGGCTCACCCCGGCGCGTCTGGCGATCCGGTCGACCCGCGCCCCGGCGACGCCGTACTCGGCGAACTCGGCGAGCGCCGCTTCCAGCAGCAGCCGGCGCTTCAGGTCGGGGTCGCGTGTGCGCATGCACGCATCCTCGGCTATTGAACGTTCATTTGACAACTCGCCGGGGGGTGGGGCACCGTCGAGCTGGTAAATGAACGTTCATTTGATAGGAGTCCCGGCATGCCCGGCAACACCGCCGCCACCGCCACCGCCCACCACTGGACCCCCGACGCCATCGCCGACCAGCGCGGCCGCACCGCCCTCGTCACGGGCGGGAACAGCGGCATCGGGCTGGAGACCGCGCGCGTCCTCGCACGCCACGGCGCCCGCGTGATCCTTGCCGGACGCCGTCAGGACACTCTCGACGAGGCGGCGGCGGCCCTCGGCGCGGAGCGGCCCGGCGCCGAGGTCGGCACGGTCGTCGTCGACCTCGCGGACCTCGCCTCGATCCGGCGGGCGGGCGAGCGGCTGGCCGCGGAGCCGGGGGCGATCGACCTGCTGATCAACAACGCGGGCGTCATGAACGTGCCCGAGCGCCGCACCACCGCCGACGGGTTCGAGCTGACCTTCGGCACCAACCACCTCGGCCACTTCGCCCTCACCGCCGGGCTCGTGCCTGTCCTGCTCCGGTCTCCCGCGGCCCGCGTCGTGACCGTCAGCGCCGTCGCCGCGCGATGGCGCAGCGGCCGCCTGGACGACCTGAACAGCGAGCGACGGTACGGAGCGATGGGCGCCTACGCCAAGTCCAAGCGCGCCAACGTCGTGTTCACCCGGGAGCTGGCACGCCGGCTGGCCGGCACTCGCGTCGAGGCCGTCGTCGTCCATCCCGGTTCGGCGATGACCAACCTGCAGCGGCACAGCAGCGGCCCGCTCTCCCGGCTGGTCGTGGCAGTGGCCGCACGGGCGCTGATGGGTTCGCAGCAGGGCGCCGCGTGGCCCTCGCTGTACGCCGCCACCAGCCCCGACGTCCGCAGCGGGCAGTTCATCGGCCCCGCCGGACGCGACCAGACCTCCGGTACCCCCGTCCAGGTTCCGCTGCCGCGCGGCGCGGACGACCCGGCCGAGGGCGAGCGGCTGTGGACGGCGAGCGAGCGGCTGACGGGCGTCCGGTTCCCCGCCTGAGCGCCGCCGAGTCGCGCCGTCGCGTCGCCCGCCGGGGTCCGTCAGCCCGGCGGGTCCTCGCCGACGAGCCCGTCGACGGACTCCCGGATGAGGTCGGCGTGCCCGACGTGCCGCGCGTACTCCTCGATGAGGTCGACGAGGATGCGCCGCAGGCTCGGTGACTGCCCGTCAGCGGTGGTGTAGCGGCCCAACTGGCCGAGGTCGCCCACCGCCAGGGCCTCGCGGACCACGCGGCGGGAGCGGGCGACCGCGCCCTGCCAGAGCGCCAGGAGCTGTTCGGGGCCGTCCTGCGCCGCGGAGTGCCAGTCCCACTCGGGGTCGGCGTGCCAGTCCGCCGTGTCCCACGGCGCGCCCGGCTCCCGGCCGAGGAACTTCCGGGAGAACGTGGCGTCCTCGCAGTGCGCCAGGTGCTTCAGCAGTCCGCCCAGCGTCACCGACGAAGCACCGACCGTCGCCCGCAGGCCCGCCGCGTCCAGGCCGCCGCACTTCCACGCGAAGGTCGCGCGTTGCCGCTCCAGCGAGCCCAGCAGCGTGGCGGCCTCGCCCCCGGCCAGCGGCGGCTCCGGCCCCCCGGCCGGGCTCCGGCCGATCTCCCACCCGTCGTCGGTCACGGCAACCGAACCTACCGGGCGCGGGTGCCGCCTGAGAACCCGCTCCCCCGGTGAACTACCGTGGCCGGCCATGGACACCGACGACTGGCTCGCGGACACCCGGACGTCTTACGACACCGTCGCCGAGGACTACGCCGACCAGGTCCGCGGCCTCCTGGACGAGACACCCTACGAACGCGCGGTCCTGGCGCTCTTCGCCAGTCTGGTCGGGAGCAGTGGCGGAGGGCCGGTCGCGGACGTCGGATGCGGACCCGGGAGGATCACGGCCCACCTGAACGGACTGGGCGTGGACGCCTTCGGGATCGACCTGTCGCCCGCGATGATCCAGGTGGCCCGGCGCGAGCACCCCGCCCTGCGGTTCGACGTCGGCTCCATGACTGACCTCGACCTCCCCGACGGCTCGGTGGCGGGCCTGGTCGCCTGGTACTCCCTGATCCACGTCCCCGACGACGCTATCGGTGCCGTCCTCACGCACTTCCGGCGGGCCCTTCGGCCGGACGGCCCGCTCCTGCTCGCCTTCCACGCAGGCGAAGGGACGCGGCTGAAGACGCAGGGCTACGGCGGCCACCCGATGAAGGTCCGCGTTCACCTGCGCCGTCCCGACCGGATGGTCGCGTGGCTCGGTGACGCCGGTTTCACCGTGGAGGCTCAGATGACGCTCACCTCGGCCGAGAGCGGGCTCGGGGGGATCCTCTTCGCACGCCGCGACGGGTGAGTTCAGTGCTCGCGGTTTCCGCACTCGGCGTCGTAGAGGGCGCACCCCGGCGACAGCACGCCGGACGGCGCGTACGCCAGTCGTACGTAGGCGGCGCCGGAGGCTTCCGCCGTCAGCGCCTCGATACGCACGGCCGGAAACGTCTTCTCCGGCGCCGTCGTGTGCACTTCCGCTTCGGCTGGTGTGTCGAAGGGCTTGCCTTCGAGGACCGCCAAGGCGGTTGTGCTGCCGTCGGGTTGCGGCTCGGCCTCCTCGACGGCCAGCCGCCAGTGGAGTGCGGCCTGCGCCAGTAGGTGCTTCCCGTGGATGCCGTACGCGAGGAGGGCGCCGGCACGGCTGCGGATCTGCCGCGCGATGGCGCAGCAGAGCGGGACGTCGGTGCCGTAGGGCGTGTCCACACGGTTGTGGCCGGCGAGCGGGGAGAAGCACAGTGTGTCGAACACGAGGGAGAGTGCCACGTCCTGGATGCGCGGGCGTCGGCCGTGCTCGACGAGCTCCAGCAGGATCGCCGTGGCGGGGTAGGCCGCGGGGAACACCATGGCGGCGTGGCCGCAGGTGAAGCCGCTGCCTTCCAGTGCCGCCGCCGCGCTCCCCGTCTCGTTGGCCGTGGTCGACACGGTCAGCCGCCGCAGTGCGTCGGCCACCCGTGAGGGTTTGTCGCCCGGCCACGACGTCGGGTTGGGTATCGCCGACCAGTCCACGGCGTCGATGGCGTCAAGGATCACGGCCGCATTGTGCCGGACGGTGTGGGGTCAGAGGGACAGCGCACGCTCCAGCGCGGCCCGGTCGGCCGGTGCGCCGTGGGCGGGGAGCACGATCTCGACGGGGAGGGCGAGCAGCGGGCGCAGCCGTTCCGCCACCTGTGCGCGCGTGATGCCGCCCCGCAGCCGGTCGTTGATCTGCAGGCCCCGGCCGAAGTCGACCAGGGTGTCGCCCGGGATCACGGCCCGCACCCGGCCGTCCCAGAGCACCAGGTCGTTGTGCTCCCGCCCGGCGAACGCCTCGATCCCCACCGGGAGCCGGTCGCCCGCCGCGTACAGACGGCCCGCGCCGCCGGTGCCCGTGCGCAGCCACGTGAGGTCGAGGCTGCCGTCGCCCGCCTGTTCGCGGGTGACGCCGAACTTCCGCACGAGGTCGTCGGCGGTGTCCGGCGGGGGCGTGAACACCGGCGCGCCGAGGCGCTCGACCAGACTCCGCGTTTCGCGCTCGTGCCAGGGCGCGGTGAGCACCACCACCGGCCGCCGGTCCGCGGCGAGCGCGAGGAGCCCGGGCGGCACGGACAGCGGGTCGAGGAGGAGCAGCCGGGTGCCGTCGTCGACGGCGTACGACGACACCTCCCGCGGCCACCGGTCGTCGGGGGTCCAGTCCGGGTGCGGCGCCTGCCAGTGCCAGACGCCGGTGGCGAGTTCGCGCATGCGGGGACCCTACCGGCGTACCCCCGGGCCGTCCGGTCCCGCGCCGCGCTTCAGCGGTCCCCGGCCGGGTCCAGGTTCCGGGTGAAGAAGCCGGCGAGCTTCTCGACGGCGGGGTCGACGTACTGCTCCCGGTCGTAGAGGTCGACGTGGCCGGCGCCCTCGATCCAGTACAACTCCTTGGGGCCGGTGGCGCGCTGGAAGGCGTCGACGCTCATCCAGGCGGTGACCGCGCGGGATCCGGCGATCATCAGCAGCGGACGCGGTCCGATCAACGGGACGGCGGCGAAGGCGTCGAAGGCCGCCATCCTGTCAACGCTGGACCAGGTGAAGAAGTCGGCGGCCCGGGGGTGCCGGGCACGCGGGGTGCGGTAGTAGTCGAAGCCGTCGACGCCGTGCTCGCCGCCCAGCGCGCGGGCCTGGTCGGCGGTGTCGGGGAACAGGGTCAGGACGGGCGGCTCCTCGCCGCGGGCCTCCGCGGTGCGGGCGGCCGCAGCGGCCTCCAGCATGCCCTGGAACACGGACGCGTCCTGGGTCCCGTCGGCCCCCAGGCGGAACTGGCGGGAGACGTCGACCGCGCTGACGGTGGCGACCGCCTTGATCCGCCGGTCGCCGGCCGCGGCGGGAAGGACGTAGCCGCCGGAGGCGCAGATGCCGAGGGCGCCGATGCGCCCGGCGTCGACGTCACCGCGGGTGGTGAGGTACGACACGGCCGCCTTGAGGTCCTCGACGCGCTGCGCCGGGTCCTCCAGGCCGCGCGGCTCTCCGCCGCTCTCGCCCTGGTGAGCCGCGTCGAAGGCGAGCGTGACGAAGCCCCTCTCGGCCAGGCGCCGCGCGTAGAGGCCGGCGGTCTGCTCCTTCACGCCGGTGCCGGGGTGGCCGACGACGATCGCGGGCCGCGGGCCCGGTGCGGTGGGGGTGCCGGGGGAGTAGAGGTGTCCGGCGAGGGGGATGCCGGCGCTGTCGAACGTGACGGTGGTCTTGGCCACAGGATGCTCCGTGTTCGTTGTTCGGCGGGGCCGCGCCGCTTCGGCGGGCCCGCTGCCGCCCGGATCCGTGCCGGGCACTTCTCGACCGTCCGCCCTGGTGGGAGCGGGCGGAAGAGGCGAGTTCCTGCCCGGGAAGGAACCTGCCCCCTCACAACCGGGGGACCCCGCGGGAGAATGGGGCACATGACTGCGGCATCTGGTCCTCGCGAACTCGGAGCCTTCCTCAAGGCCCGCCGGGCACAGCTCGCACCGCACGAATGCGGTCTGCCGCCTGCGGACTCCGCGCGCAGGGTCGCGGGTCTGCGCCGTGAGGAGGTCGCGCAACTCGCCGCGATCAGCGTCGACTACTACACGCGGCTGGAGCAGGGCCGCGTCCGGGCGTCGGCATCCGTCCTCGCCCCGCTGGCCCGTGCGCTGCGCCTCGACGACGACCAGCAGCGGTACCTGTACGAGCTGGCCGGCAAGGCCGACGCCCAACCGAGGCGCCGCCGTCCGCCGCAGCGCGTACGGCCCGCGATGCGGCGCCTGCTGGACCAGCTCGCGGCGACGCCCGCCGTCGTACTAGGCACGCGGATGGACGTCCTGGCCTGGAACGACGCCGCCGCGGCCCTCTACACCGATTTCTCGGCGATCCCGCCGGGCCGCCGCAACTACGTGCACCTGCTGTTCACGGACCCGATCGTGCGCGGAATGCACCGGCAGTGGGAGCACGACGCCCGCGACGCTGTTGCCGCGCTGCGCATGCAGGCCGCCGCGGAGTCCGGTGACCCCGAACTCGCCCGCCTGGTCGGTGAGTTGTCGGTCCAGGACGCCGACTTCCGCACATGGTGGGCGGAGCACCGGGTCATCACCACCGCGTACGGCACCAAGCACTACCGGCACCGCGTGGTCGGCGACCTGACGCTCGACTGCGACACGTGGAGCAGCCCCGACGGCTCGGGGCAGCGCCTCATGGTGCTGACCGCCGAGCCCGGCAGCCCGTCGTACGACGCTCTGCGCATCCTGGCCTCGTGGACGGCGGGCCGGCCGGGCGCGGGCGACCGCCTCTGACCTGCGTCAGCCCTGACGGCCGATGCGCCGGAGGCACCGGCGACGGCCGCCCGGACCTGCCGGGCGGCCCGGTCGGGGAAGGCCCTCGGGGTGGGTGCCGTCGGCGGTTGCCGGGACCCGGCGAAGGGACGGACGGGGCGGCTCACCGAGGGACGCGCCGCACGGACGCCGGGACACGTCCTGCCCGGTGAGGTGCCTGGTCCCCGTACCCCCAGGATCAGCGGGGTACTGCCACCCACGCCTGACGCCGCGCACAGTGGGGATCAGCCGGAGCCGACCGGTTCATCACCCCCTCACCCCAATGCGCGGAAGGTACGACACATGAGCAAAGACCGGAATGTCCCCGGTGGTGCGCTGAAGCTCGCGGACGACCTGGTCGTCAGCCGCATGGGATACGGCGCCATGCAGCTGGCCGGCCCCGGGGTCTTCGGCCCGCCGAAGGACCGCGGCGAGGCCCTCACGGTGCTGCGCGAGGCGGTCGAGCTGGGCATCACCCACATCGACACCAGCGACTTCTACGGTCCCGCGGTCGTCAACGAACTCATCCGGGAGGCGCTGCACCCCTACCCGGACGCCCTGCGCATCGCCACCAAGGTCGGCGCGCGGCGCGACGGCACCGGAGGCTGGATCCCGTCCCTGGAGCCCGCGGACCTCAAGGCCCAGGTGCACGAGAACCTGCGGCGCCTGGGACTCGACGTGCTGGACGTGGTCTACCTGCGCCTCGGCTCGGTGGAGGGCACCAGCGACGACTCGATCGCCGAGGGATTCGGCGCCCTCGCGGAACTGCGCGAGCAGGGCCTGATCCGGCACCTCGGGCTCAGCGGGGTATCGGACGCCCAGCTGACCGAGGCGCGGTCCATCGCCCCCGTCGTCGCGGTGCAGAACCTCTACAACCTGGTCAAGCGGCAGGACGACGCTCTCGTCGACCGATGCGCGGCGGAGGGCATCGCCTTCGCCTCCTTCTTCCCGCTCGGCGGCTTCACCCCGCTCCAGTCGGGCGAACTCCTGGGCGTGGCGGCCCGGTTGGGCGCAACGCCGCAGCAGGTCGCCCTCGCCTGGCTGCTGCGGCGGTCGGCGACGACCGTCCTCATCCCCGGTACGTCCTCCGTGGCGCACCTGCGCGAGAACGTCGCCGCCGCCGCCCTGGAACTGCCCTCCGACGCCCTCGCGGAACTCGACGGCATCGCCGCCTGACCGGCCGCGCACCCCCGCCACCCGCACCACCACGCGGCGCCCCCGAACCCGTCCGCGCGCGGTCACCCGTGCGCCGTGACACCAGCACGGAGCAAAGGAGCACACCTCATGACCATCACCCTCGTCACCGGCGGCAACAAAGGCCTCGGCCGCGAGACCGCCCGCCGTCTGATCGAGCTCGGCCACACCGTCTACATCGGCGCCCGGGACGCCGCCCGCGGACGGGCGGCCGCCGAGGAGACCGGCGCGGAGCTGCTCGTGCTCGACGTCACCGACGACGCCTCCGTCGCCGCCGCGGCCGGAGAACTGCGGCGCCGCGAGGGCCGGCTCGACGTCCTGGTGAACAACGCGGGCGTGTACGAGGGCATGATCGGCGCCGAGGAGGCCTCCGCCGCCCACATGAGCGCCGTCCTCGACGTCAACGTCGTCGGTCTGGTGCGCGTGACGCACGCCTTCCTGCCCCTCCTGGGCGAGTCCGCCGCGCCGGTCATCGTCAACGTGAGCAGCGGGCTCGGCTCCTTCGGCACCGTCCTCGACCCCGGGAAGAACGAGTCCCGGTACGTCACTCCCGTCTACTCGGCGTCGAAGGCCGCGGTGAACATGCTCACGGTGCAGTACGCCAAGGGCCTGCCCCACATCCGCGTCAACTCCGTCGAGCCCGGGTTCAGCGCCACCGACCTGCACGGCCTGAGCGGCCAGGGCATCCAGACCCCGGAAGAGGGCGCGGAGGCGATCGTGCGCTACGCCACCGTCGGCCAGGACGGCCCGACCGGAATCTTCGGAGACCGCGGCGCGCGGCTTCCGTGGTGAACGCCGCGCCGGCCGGCCCGGCCGGCGCGGATCGCGGAACCCCCGGGCGGTGGGGGCCGCCCGGGGCACCCGCCCGCAGCACGCGTGAGCGGGGGCCGCCCGACCCCGCCGGGGCCGTCCGACCCCGCCGCGGCCGTCCGGCCCTCGGACGCGTACGAGGTCCGCGCGCACCGCGCAGTAGCATGCGAAGGACGGCCCCGCCGCCCGCACAGCCCATCGATCCGGAGATACCGACGCGCACATGGTGACCATCGCCTACCAGGGAGAACCCGGATCGAACTCGGCCGCCGCGGCCCGCAGGCTGTATCCCGACAGCCGTGGGCTGCCCTGCACGACCTTCGAGCAGGCGCTGGAGGCGGTCGCGCTGGAGACCGCCGACCTGGCCGTGATCCCCGTGGACAACTCGGCCGCCGGCCGCGTCGCGGACGTCCACCACCTGCTGCCGGAGGCGGACCTCTCGATCATCGCGGAGTACTTCCTGCCGATCCGCTTCGACCTGATGGGCGTGCCCGGCGCCACGCTGGAGGACGTCGCCTTCGTCCGCAGCCATGTGCACGCGCTGGGCCAGTGCCGGAAGATCATCCGCGAGGGCGGCTGGCAGACGCTGGTGAGCGACGACACCGCGGGCGCCGCCCGCGAGGTCGCGGAGCTCGGCGACCCGCGGCACGCGGCCCTCGCCCCGCCCGGAGCCGCGGACCTGTACGGGCTGCAGGTGCTGCGCGGCGGCGTCGAGGACACCTCGGACAACACCACCCGCTTCGTCGTCCTCGCCCGTGACGCCGAGTTCCCGCCGGACTCGGGCACGCCCATGATGACCAGCCTGTTCTTCTCCGTGCGCAACATCCCGAGTGCGCTCTACAAGGCGCTCGGCGGCTTCTCCAGCAACGCGGTGAACCTCACCAAGATCGAGAGCTACCAGGTGGGCGCGGGCCTCAAGGCGAGCCGGTTCTACATCGAGATCGAGGGCCACGCGGAGGAGAGCAGCGTGGCCCTGGCCCTGGAGGAGCTGCGCTTCTTCTCCTCCGAGGTGCGGATCATGGGCGTCTACCCGGCGCATCCGCACCGCTCCCTGGACCACGGCTGACGCCGGGTCCGGCACCGGCCGTACGAGGCCCCGCCGGTCGTGCGGCGGCTCTCGCCCGCGCGTAGCGGACCGCCCCGTCGTGGCCCCGTGGGCATCTCTCCGGCCGCACCGGATCCGCTTCCGGGCAAGTGGGCGAGGCGGCTCTCGAATGCCGCCCGGCGCCGGTGCGGTCGTGCACCCCGCTTGGGGCGCGGCCGAACGGTGAGCCCGGCGGGCCGCATCCCCCGTACCGCCGCCCCGGGTGCGGCCGTCGCCGTCCGACGCGAACGGCCGTGACCCGGGTGGCGACCTCGTCGGCCCGCCGGCCGCCTGCCTGGTCGCGCACACCGCTCCGGCCCTGCCGCCGGTCGGCCGGACGAACCGTTCCCGGCGCCCCGCGGTCCGCCCCGTACGGGGCGCCCGCCGGTGTCACACCCCCGCGGGGCGGATTTCACCCCGACGGCCCATGCGTGTGACCCGGTCGGCACACGCGCCGGGCCTGTCGCCGTCGCGCCGTGAACACTCAGGTGCCGTAGGGCCTCCGCCCTGAGCATCGAGGAAAGCGAGATACGGCATGGCGGCAACTCTGGATTCCCGCTCGCGGCGTCGCATACGCCGCGCCGACGTCGCCGCGGCCGGCTGCGCCCTGGCCCTGTGCGCGTCCGTCGCGGCCCCCGCCGCCGCGGACGGGGACACGACCGGGACGAAACCGACGGTCGTCCTGATCCACGGGGCCTTCGCGGACGCCTCCAGCTGGGACGGGGTGATCGAACGGCTGGAGGCGCGCGGCTACCCCGTCATCGCACCGGCCAACCCGCTGCGCGGGCTGTACAGCGACTCCGCCTACATCGCCTCCGTGTTGAAGAGCGTCAAGGGCCCCATCGTCCTGGCCGGTCACTCCTACGGCGGCGCGGTGATCAGCTCGGCCGCGGCCGGCAACCCCCATGTGAAGTCGCTGGTGTACGTCTCGGCCCTGATGCCCGACGTCGGCGAGAGCGGGATGTCGCTGTCCGAGCGGTTCCCCAGCGCCCTGGGCACGGCCACCAAGTCCGTGCCGTACAGCGCGGGCGGCGGTGTCAGCGGTACCGACCTCTACCTCAAGCACGACAAGGTGCACCCGGTCTTCGCCGCCTGCCTGTCGGAGAGCCGGGCGAACCTGCTGGCGATCACCCAGCGGCCCGCGGCCACGACCGCCTTCTCGGAGAAGGCCAAGGTCGCCGCCTGGAAGACCATCCCGTCCTGGGCCCTCGTCGGCCGTCAGGACATGACGATCAACCCGGACCAGGAGCGCTTCCAGGCCAAGCGCGCACACTCGCACACCGTGGAGGTCGACACCTGCCACGTGTCCCTGATCGCGCGGCCGGACGTCGTCACCGACCTGATCCTCCAGGCCGCCTCCGCCGCCGGGACCGGCCGCGCCGAGCTGGCGGACACCGGGTCGGCGGAGCGCGGGCCCGGCCTCACCGCTCTCGCCGGCGTCGCCGGGGGCGTGCTGGTCGCCGGCACGGGAGTCGTCCTGGGCGCCCGCCGTCTGCGGCGCCGCTCCGCCTGAGCCGTCCGCCCGGGAGCTCCGTCCGTGGACCGCTCCCGTCGTCAGTGGCCGTGGCCCGCGGTGCCGCCGCCGTCCTCGTCGGCGTGAGCGTCACCCGGACCGGCCGTGACCGTGAAGGCGGCGGTGCGGACCGTCCCCTTGTGCTTGAAGTCGAGGAAGAGCCGGTACGTGCCCGGGCTCGGGGCCGTGGCGGAGAAGGAGACCTCCGGCCCGGGCACGGTGCGGCCGTCGCCCGGGGCGCCGCCCGGGTGCACGTGCAGGTACGCCAGGTCGCCGGCACGCAGTGCGACGAGGTGGCCGTACGCGCCGAGGTACGGCTGCAGGTCCGTGACCTCGCGGCCGTCCTTGGCCACCGTCAGACGGAGCTCCTGCTCGGCGCCGGGCCGCAGGGCCCCGTCGAGCGTGACGGTGTAGCCGTCCACGGTCGCCGTCCGTGAGGCCGGCGCCGGGCCGGAAGGCCGGTACTCCCCGGCCACCGGGAGGTCCGCGCCGAGCGTGACGTTGCGGCTGCCCTTCGCGGCGGGGGTGAAGTCGGCGAAGACCCGGTAGTCCCCGGCGCGGGGGAGATCGACCGAGGTGCTCCACGTGCCGTCGGCGGCGCGGACCGGATGCAGATGGCGGTAGCCGGTCAGGTCGCGCGAGGCCAGGATCAGGTGCAGCTCCTTCTCGTGGGCGCGCCGGTACGAGGTGAGCGGCCGGCCGTCGGGGTCGCGTATGAGGAAACGCAGGCGGGCCGGGCGGCCGGCGCCGACATGCGGCGTGAGCAGGTCGAGGGTGTAGCCCGCGTCGGTGATCGCCAGGCCGCCCGCGGGACGCACGGCCGACGCGCTGTCGTCGGTGCTGTCGGCTTCGTCCGCGGCGGCGGTGTCGTGCGCGTGTGCCGCCTCCGTTGCGTTCGCGCCGGCCGCGGGCGTGCGGACCGGGTCGAAGGCCGCGCCCACGCCGTAGGCGGTGCCGAACGAGGCCGCCAGGACGACGGCGAACGCGGTGATCTTCGTTCCGGTGTTCAAGGGTGCTCCGTGGGTGCCGTGACCGAGGGCGCGCGCCGGGTGTGCACGCGGCATCAACATATACCCCTAGGGGGTATGAGCCAAGGCGTGTGGAAGCCATGCGGGAATACGGGGTGGGGGTATGCCGGTCAGGCGTGCCGCGTCACGCGGCCGCCAGGGCCTGTTCGGTCCAGATCGTCTTGCCGCGGGGATGGTGGCGGGTGCCCCACTGCTGGGCGAGCTGTGCCACGAGGAGCAGACCGCGCCCGCCCTCGTCGTACGTACGGGCACGGCGCAGGTGCGGGGTGGTGTTGCTCGTGTCGGTGACCTCGGTGATGAGCGCCGTGTTGTTGTGGATCAGGCGCAGCTGGATCGGCGGCTTGCCGTAACGGATGGCGTTGGTGACCAGTTCGCTGACGAGGAGTTCGGTGGTGAACGAGGTCTCCTCCAGCCCCCACGCGGTGAGCTGCGTCGTCGTGTGGTGGCGGGCCTGCGCGACGGTGGCGGGGTCGCTGGGCAGCTGCCAGGTCGCGATGTGGTCCGCCGGGAGCGTGCGGGTCCGGGCGACGAGCAGCGCGATGTCGTCCGTCGGACGGTGCGTGATGAGGGTGGTCAGGACCCGGTCGCAGACCGCGTCGAGGGACCCGGCCGGGTGCGCGAGGGCCGTGAACATCTTGTCCAGGGACTGGTCGATGTCGTGGTGGTGCGGATCCAGCAGCCCGTTGGTGTAGAGCGCGAGGACCGTGCCCTCGGGGAGGTTCGTGGTCATCGTCTCGAACGGGAGCCCGCCCAGGCCCAGCGGGGGACCGGCGGGGACGTCCAGGAAGTGGACGGCGTGGTCGGGGGTCACCACGGCGGGCGGGGGGTGCCCCGCGCGGGCGAAGCTGCACTGGCGCGTGGTGGGGTCGTACACCGCGTACAGGCACGTGGTGCCGATCCCGCCCGCGGTCTCCGCGTCCTGGCCCTCCCCGGCGTCGTCGGAGCAGAGGTGGATCACCAGGTCGTCGAGGTGGGTGAGGAGTTCGTCCGGCGGGAGGTCGACGTCGGCGAGGGTCCGCACCGCGGTGCGCAGCCGCCCCATGGTGGCCGAGGCGCGGATGCCGTGCCCGACGACGTCGCCGACCACCAGGGCGACCCGGGTCCCGGACAGGGGGATCACGTCGAACCAGTCGCCGCCCACCCCAGCGTGCGTCGTCGCGGGGAGGTAGCGCGTGGCGACGTCCAGGGCGGCCTGCTCGGGGAGGGTGTGCGGCAGAAGGCTGCGCTGCAGGGTCATCGTCGTCGTGCGCTCGCGGGCGTAGCGGCGGGCGTTGTGGATCGCGGCGGCCGCCCGGTGGGCGAGCTTCTCGGTGAGCGCCAGGTCGTCGGGGGTGAAGGGCACGGGGTTGCGGTGCCGGACGAAGACCGCCAGCCCCAGGGTGCCGCCGCCGGCGGTGAGGGGGATCGCGATGACCGAGTGGGTGCCGGCCTCGCGGATCCACGCGGCCCGCGGGTCCTGGGCGGCCCAGCGGGCGAGGGTCGCCTCGGTGATGTCGTAGAGCGCGGCCTTGCCGGTGGCCAGCGTCTGCGCGGGAGGGGAACCCGGGGGATAGGCGGCGGTGTCGCCGAGGGCGATCAGGGCCTCGGGCGTGCCCGGCAGTATGGACCTGGCGGCGGTGCGGGTCACGGTCAACGGACCGTCCCGGCCCGCCGCCTCCGGGCCGGCGGACGGCTCGATCAGGTCGACGGCGGCGTAGTCGGCGAGCCCGGGCACCACCAGGTCGGTGAGCTCCTGCGCGGTGCGGGTGGTGTCGAGCGTCGTGCCGATGCGGATGGCCGCCTCGTGCAGGAGATGCGAACGCCGCCGGGCCTCGGGGTCCTCGGAGGCCGGGTGGGTGGTCAGCACCACCCCGCGCACCGCCCCCGCCGGGTCGGCGAGCGGGGTGAGCGTCGCCCGCAGGGCGTGTACCCCGTCGGCGCCTTCCGCCGTGCCGTCCGTCGCGCCGGTCCCCTGGTGCGGGCCGGATTCCCGGGACGTGGTGTCCGGGCCCCTGTCGCTTCCGGTGGCGGCCCGGCCGTCCGCGGGGAAGGGCGCGGGGGCGTGCTGGGTGCGGCCGCTGGTCAGTACGCCCCGCATGCGGGTCTCCGCCTGGCGGGCCGTGTCACCCGGGGCGAGGTCGGGCAGCCGCAGCCCGCGCATCTCGGCCTCGCGCAGGCCGAGGACGTGCTCGAAGGCTGCGTTGGCGCGCGTCAGCCGCAGACCGGAGTCGAAGACGGCCTGGGGGCAGGGTGACTGCGTGAACGCCCGGCCGCGGAGGGCGTCATGTGCCGGCGGGTCTCCGGAGGAGGCGGGTACCGCCGCGACGACGAGCCAGCCGCCCTCGCCCTGGCCGCCGCCGTTGTGCCCGGGCCCTGCGCCGGCGTCGTCCCCGCCCGCGGTGTCGTGGTGGTGGGCCAGCAACCGCAGACGCAGGGTGTGTCCGTCGCGGTGCCGGAGCGCGAGGGTCCCCGCCCAGCGCGGCGCGGAGGGCGGCGGCGTTCGCGGCGGGGGTCCGGCGAGCAGCAGCGTGGCGGGATGGCCGATGATCTCGGCGGGCGTGTGGCCGAGCAGATGGTGGGCCTGGGCGCTCCAGCCGGTGACGACCCCGTGGTCGTCGAGCGTGGCGGAGGCGGTGTAGGCGGTACCGCCGTCGGCGCCCCGGGACTCCGGCTGTCCACCTGCGGCGGTGGGAAGTGGCTCCATGGCTGTCATCTCGCCCTCGCTAGGTTCTTTCCCCCACTGCCGCGGGGGAACCGGGCTCGGCCGGGCCATCCACTGACCAGCATCGTGCCTGTGACGGGTGAGCACCAGCGCAACGGACGGGGCTCACCGGACGGGGAGCCGCACGGCGTGACGCCCCATGAGAGCATCGCGGGCATGTTCCCGCAGACCCCCCGGCTCCGCCTCCGCCGCTTCCGCCCCGACGACGCACCGGACCTGGCCGCCTACCGTTCCGACCCCGCCGTCGCCCGCTACCAGGGCTGGAGCGCACCGGTGTCCCCGAAGGAGGCCGCGGACCTCGTCGAGGGGTTCGCCGCGGCGGATCCGGAGGAGCCCGGCTGGTTCCAGTACGCCGTGGAGCTAGCCGCCACCGGCGAGCTGATCGGCGACATCGGGGTGTGCCTGCACACCAACCGGATGCAGGCCGACCTCGGCTTCACGCTCGGCCGCGCGCACCAGGGCCACGGCTACGCCACCGAGGCCGTCACCGCGCTGCTGGACCGGCTCTTCACCGGGCGGGGTCTGCACCGCGTGTCCGCCGAGTGCGACGCCCGCAACACCGCATCGGCGCGACTGCTGGAACGGGTGGGGTTCCGGCTCGAGGGCCGCCGTCCGGCGCACAGCTGGATCAAGGGGGAATGGACCGACGACCTGCTGTTCGGCCTCCTCGCCGGCGACTGGGAGCGGCGCCGTCCGGTCCCCGGACCGGACGGGGAATGACGGGGTCCGGTTCACGGTTGCACCAGGCGCGGGAGACCTGCCCAGGGAATCCACGGGGACCGACGAGCGGTCCGGCCCCCAGGGAGTCCGCGGAGCAGGAGAACGGCCCCGCTCCGATCCGGCGCCGGCCTGGCCCCCTTCCCGGCCGGCGCCGATCGTGTGCCTGCCGCCTGCCGCCTGCCGCCTGCCGCCTGCCGCACACCGCCGGCGAAAGGCGTCGCCCGGCGGGCGCCGAGCACGTTCCGGACGCCCCGTCATACCGCCCGGTACGCCCTCCGGTTGGGCCCGGGTGGGTCAGTCCGGCTCGCAGGAACGCGCCGGCGGGTGTCTGATGGAATCAGCGGCCCGGGGTCCCGGAGTGGCCCCCGATGAAACGGCCCCGGGCCCGCTTCGTATCCTCCGCTCCCGCACTCCCCGACGGACTCGGCGCCGCCGCAACGCATCTGACGGATCATCATGCGGCGATGGACTGCCGGGCCTCACTGATCGCCCATGCGGCGTTGACCAGACCGATGTGGCTGAACGCCTGCGGGAAGTTGCCCAGCAGTTCACCCGTGACCGGGTCGATCTCCTCCGCCAGCAGACCCACGTCGTTGACGTACGCCGCCGCCCGGGCGAAGACGTCGCTGGCCCGCTCGGACTGCCCCGCCAGGGCCAGCGCCTGGGCCAGCCAGAAGGTGCACAGCAGGAAGGTGCCCTCCTCCCCGGCGAGACCGTCCACCGTCTCCTCGGTGCGGTACCGGTAGACCAGCCCCGCGTCGTCGGTGAGCCCCCGCTCGGTGGCGTCGATGGTGGCGCGCACCCGCGGGTCGTCGGCGGGCAGGAAACCGACGATCGGCATCATCAGGTTCGACGCGTCGAGGGCCGTCGAGCCGTAGTACTGCGTGAAGGCGCCCGCCTCCTCGCTCCAGCCCTCGCGCAGCACCGTCCGGTGGATCTCGTCCCGGGTCCTGCGCCACCGTGCGGCCTTCGCGCGGGACGCACCCAGCCGGTCGGCGAGCCTGACGGCCCGGTCGAGCGCCGTCCAGCACATGACCTTCGAGTACAGGAAGTGGCGGGGCTCGCCCCGGACCTCCCAGATGCCCTGGTCCTTCTCGGTCCAGCGCTCCGCCGCCGCGTCCGCGCAGGCGACGAGGAAGCGCCGGGTGTCGTCGTCGATCCGGTCCAGCTGGTCCGCGAGACGGTACGCGGCGTCGAGGAGTTCCCCGTAGACGTCGATCTGCTGCTGGCACCACGCGCCGTTGCCCACCCGCACCGGCCGGCTGTCCCGCCATCCCCGCAGGTGGGGGAGGGTACGCTCGCTCAGGTCGTGTTCGCCGCCCACGCCGAACATGATCTGCAGCGTGCGGTCCGCGCCCAGCGACGGCGCGGCGGTCGCCAGGAAGGCGAAGAAGTCGTGCGCCTCGTCGGGGCAGGCCGCCACCCACAGCGCCTCCATCGTCAGACAGGCGTCCCTGACCCAGGTGTAGCGGTAGTCCCAGTTGCGCTCCCCGCCCACGCCCTCCGGCAGCGAGGTGGTCGCGGCCGCGATGATGGCGCCGCTGGGCTGGAACGAGAGGGCCTGCAGCACCCGGCCGCTGTGGTGCACCAGATCACGCCAGGGCCCGTCGTACGCCTGGTGCATGTCCGACCACGACTGCCACGCCGCGATCGTGGAGTCCAGGCGGCCGGAGAGGTCCTCCTGCGTCCAGACGTGGGCCGGGGGCTCCTCGATCGTCGAACGCTGCAGACCGAGGCAGACGGACTCGCCGGCCCGCAGGGTGAAGGCGCCGTGGGCCGTGGCGTCGGCGAAGTCCATGCGGTGCGGAGTGGTCAGCACCAGCCACTCGGCGCCTCCCCGCGACGTGACCCCGCCCGCGGTCCCCGACAGGATCGGTGCCACGAGCCCGTACTCGGGGCGCGGGCGGTACTCCGTCTCCACGGGCACCTCGCCCTCGGTGCAGGTCAGCCGGCGGGCCAGCAGGCGTGGTGCGCCGGCGCCCAGGCTGTGCCCGTCGCCGTGCGGGCCGGTCAGCAGCGCGTCCGTGAGGGTGACCGTCCCCGACGTCGTGCGGAAGGTGGTCTCCAGGACCATGGACCGGTCCACGTAGTGCCGCGTCGTCTCGTACGGGACCGACGGCCGGACCGACCAGTGACCGGCCGCGCCGTCCAGCAGCCGCGCGAAGACCGAGGGGCTGTCGAACCGGGGGAAGCACAACCAGTCCACGGAGCCGTCCCGGCTCACCAGCGCGGCGGAATGCCGGTCGGAGATCAGTGCGTAGTCTGCGATCGCGGTCGAACTCATGGCAGCTCCCACGGACGGTGCCTCAGCGGACCGGCCGGTCGGTGCGGTACGCGGCGGGCGGCCCGGACTCCGCGAACACCAGGCGCCGCGGCCGGAGTTGCGTGGCGGCCGTCCCGATGCGCACGGCCCTCCACGGCAGACCGGTCCCGTCTTCCGCGTCCGTCCCTCCAGTGTGCCGCGCGCGGCGGCGGACGACGGGGTGTGCGGGGGCGTGCGGTGTTTGATTCGCCGGTCGGGGGGTGTGGGGGGATGCTGGTGTATATGAGTACGCGCGTTCCTGCGGATTCTGTTGTCCGGGCCGATTT
>NZ_JBHYMQ010000055.1:0-62410 GCF_042742985.1 Streptomyces sp. NPDC058864
CCGTCAGGTGGCGGGGACACTGTGGTGTCCCCGGCCACCGCCGGCCCGGACGGTCACCCGCCGGTGCCACCGCCCGTGGCAGACGGCTCAGGTGATGACGTCGTACTCCCGGTAGGAGTGCTGGGGCGTCATCGTGGAGTCCAGCCCGTTGGTGACCCATGTCCCGAGGACCATCTCCGCGGTGATGCCCGGGCCGAAGCCGGCCAGCAGGCCGCGGTGCCCGTCGAGGGCGGAGCCCTCCTCGAACATCCGGTACAGGGCGTCGAGGACGACGGCGCTCGCGATGTTGCCGTACTCGGTCAGCGTGGCCCGGCTGAACCGGAACGACTCGGGCGGGACGCCGAGGAAGCGGCACAGGTCGTCGAGGATCCGGGGGCCGCCGGCGTGGATGATGTAGTAGTCCAGCTTGGCGGCGTTCCACGCGTGGTCCTCGGCGACCTGGCGCAGCACCGGCGCCAGCGGCTCCATGGTGCCGGGTACGCGCTTGTCGAGCTGGAAGTGGAAGCCCGTCTGGCGCACCGCGTAGGAGATCCACTCCTCGGTGTTCGGAATGAGGTAGGAGGCGTTGCGCTCCAGCCGCATCCCGGTTCCGCCGCTGCCCCGGACGACGGCGGCCGCAATGCCGTCGCCGAACAGGCCGTTGGACAGCAGCGTTCCGACGCTGAGGTCCGTGGGCTGGTAGCACAGCGAGCAGAACTCGCATGCCACGATGAGGGCGTTGGACTCGGGGTACGCCGTGCAGAAGTCGTGGGCGCGGTTGATGGCCGCGCCGCCCGCCGCACAACCGAGCTGGGCTATGGGCAGTTGCCGGGTGTCGTGACGGAAGCCCATCTTGTTGATGAGCCACGCGGTGAGCGAGGGCATCATGAAGCCCGTGCACGAGACGTACACGATGATGTCGATGTCCTCGGGCTCCAACTCGGCCTGGTCGAGGGCCTTTCGTATGACGGCCGGTACCCGCGCCTTCGACTCCGCCTCGTAGATCTGGCTGCGCACGTCGAAACCGGGATGTTTGAGCACCTCTTCGATCGGCTGGATCAGGTGCCGCTTCTGAACGCCCGTGTTCTCAATGAGCCTGAGGGTCAGGCCGAGTTGCGGGTGGTCCTTGTGCAGCCGCCGTGCCAGCTCGAGCGTTTGTTCGCAGGTGATAACGTTGTCGGGGACCGAAATCACCGGCTTGCACAGAACAGCCATGGGTGGCTCCATTTCCTGCCCCTCGGCGGGCTATGGTCCATGTGGTGCGCTGCTCCGGGATTTCCGGAGCAGGCCCGTACCTGTCACGAAAATGCGGTAGGGGGTACGGGCGCATTCATCGGCGCACCCACAGGGGACTTTCAGGAGGTCCCGGCAAAAGTCGGTTCACAAAAAGGGACCGGCCGCTGTCGAAGTGGATTCATGGCCTGTTCAGATTTGCGTCCACCAGGAAAACGTACGTCACTTGGGCGGATTCCGCATGTCGGAGCGGCGCGCACCCGCCGTCACGAGGGACGACGTGACGGAACCGGCCCCGCACCCGTACGGGGTGCGGGGCCGGAACGGGGCCCTGGGCGGACAGGTCACCAGGCGACGTGCAGGGCCACCGGGTAGCGCCAGATCGACGTGGCGCTCCACCGCACCTCGTCGGCCGGCTTGGCCAGCCTCAGGTCGGGGAAGCGGCGCAGCAGCTCCCTGAAGGCCACCTGGAGCTCCATGGTCGCCAGGGGCGCGCCCAGGCAGTGGTGGCCGCCCCAGCCGAAGGTCATGTGGGGCGTGCCGGTCCGGTCCAGGTCCAGCTCGTCGGGGCGCTCGAACTTCTCGGGGTCGCGGTTCGCGGTCAGGTAGGAGACGTGGACGACGTCGCCGGCCCGGATCAGCACGCCGCCCATCTCCACGTCCTCGATGGCGATCCGCGGGATGCCGACGCCCTTGCGGAACGGGATGTACCGCAGCATCTCCTCGATGGCCTGCGGGATGCGGTCCGGCTGCTCGCGCAGCACGGCCAGCTCGCGGGGCCGGGTGAGCAGGGTGTAGGCGATGTTGCCGATCTCGTTCGAGGTGGTGTCCTGGCCCGTGATGAGCAGGACCATGGCCATGACGGCGAGTTCCTTGTCGTTGAGGATCTCGTCCCCGTCACGGGCCGTGGCCAGCACGCTGACCAGGTCGTCGCCCGGGCGGGCGCGCCGCTCCGCGGTGAGCTTCGTGAAGTACTCCCGCAGGTAGGCCTTGGAGTGGACGGCGTTGTCCCGGTTGTCGGGGCTGAAGTCCATCATGGTGCGGGCGTGGCCGCGCAGCTCCCAGCTGTCCTCGTCGGGGATGTCGAGCACCTCGCAGATGGCGGCCAGCGGGAGCGGCGCCGCCAGGTGCTCCACGAGGTCGGCCGGGGAGCCGCTCTCCTCCATGCCGTCGAGCAGTTCGGCGACGACCCGCTCGATGCTGGGGCGCATGTGCTCGACGTTCCGGGGGGTGAAGCCCTTGGAGACGAGCGAGCGCAGCCGGCTGCTGTCCGGCGGGTCCATCACGTTGATGGCCTCGTCCTGGACGATCGGCTCCGGCGTCATACGGGGGAAGTCCTTGCCGACGACGGCGGCACGGCTGAAACGCCGGTCGGTCGTCACCGTCCGCACGTCCTCGTACCGCGTGACGAGCCAGGCCTCACCCTCGCCGTGCGGCAGCTTGATGCGGGAGATCTGCTCGCTCTCCATGAATTGCTTCAGCTGCGGGTCGAATTCGAGGGCCTCGGCGAAGTCGAAGGGGCAGTTGTGCGCGGAGGAACCGGATTCCATGCGAATACTCCAGTGCACCTGGGCGTCGGGGGGACATATCACAACCAATCCCCAGCGCGCGCCGGTGACCACTGCAGGCGGCCCATCCGGGCGATCCCCGCTCCCGGCCGCCCGGACGACCGGGTGGGGCCGCGCCCCGCGACCCCACCCGCGCCCACGAGGGTGCCGCACCCTCGGACACGGGGCGCGGCACGCACTCGGGCTCACCGGCCGTCAGTAGTAGTGGCGGCGCCCCGCGACGGCGTGCCCCATGGCACCCAGCACCCAGAGCACGAGGCCGATGACCACGAGGATGACTCCCAGGGTCCACAGGATGGAGATTCCGGTCAGGAATCCGATGATGAGCAGGATGATGCCGAGGATGATCATGATGCACTCCCTTGCTCGGCCCTGGTCGCCGTTGCCGCGTACCGGGCCGGACGCGCCGCGGGGGCGGGCCCCGGGGCGTTGACCGCGTGGTGCGCGGTCGGACCGGGCCCCGCTCGGACGGGGCCGGCCCTCGACGTCGCCCGCCGTCCACGCCTGCGGGCGTGGACCTGCCGGCTTCGCATTTCACCCCCATTCGTACAGGGATCGGCTACCCAGCTCCTCGCGGTTCATGACCGCTGGATTCACCCGGAGTGGCGCCGGCCGCGGTCGGCCGGGATCTCGGGATCAGGTGAGAGAGCGCTCTCAGCAGCCTGAACGTGCTTGGCGAGACACCTCGATCATCTAGCGCCCGACCGGGAACGCACGGCTCATGAAGGTCACTTGCTCTCTCCGGCGCAGCCCGCGCCGCCCCGGCGCGGCCTCACTGACTCCAAGCAGTGAAGGCAGGAAACCGCATACGACTTCTTCCGTTCCATGTATTGACCGCGGTTCGCCCTGGCGGGAAGGTGTTCCCGCCAGATGAGAGCGCTCTCAGCGCTCGTACCTGAACCGCACCCTTCCCCGGCACCGATCCCGAGGAGGCATCACACCCGTGTCCGCGCGAACGACCACCGGCAGGCGGTACGCCGCCAGACCCCTCACCCTGATGGTGGCCGCTGCAGCCACCGTGACCGCGCTCTGCCTGGGCCTGCTCGGCTCGGCCAGGGCCGCCGTCCCGTCGGCACCCTCCGGCTGGACCACCGTCTGGAGCGACGACTTCAGCGGGGCCGCCAACACCCTCCCGTCGAGCGACAACTGGATCATCGACACCGGCACCAGCTACCCCGGCGGCGCCGCCAACTGGGGCACCGGCGAGGTGCAGACGTACACCTCCAGCACCGCCAACCTCCGCCAGGACGGCTCGGGCAACCTGCGCATCACCCCGATCCGGGACTCCGCGGGCAACTGGACCTCCGGGCGCGTCGAGACCCGCCGCAGCGACTTCGAGCCCCCGTCGGGCGGCAAGCTCCGCATCGAGTCACGCATCCAGATGCCGAACGTCACCGGCGCGGCCGCGGCGGGCTACTGGCCGGCCTTCTGGACGCTGGGCGCGCCGTACCGGGGCAACTACTGGAACTGGCCCTCCATCGGCGAGTTCGACCTGATGGAGAACGTGAACGGTGTCAACCAGGTCTGGGGCACCCTGCACTGCGGCACCAACCCGGGCGGCTACTGCAACGAGACCAGCGGCCTCGGCGCCACCCGGGCCTGCCCCGGCAGCGCCTGCCAGGGCAACTTCCACACCTACGCCTTCGAGTGGGACCGCAGCGTGAGCCCCCAGCAGCTGCGCTGGTACGTCGACGGCGTCCAGTTCCACTCGGTGAACGCGGGCCAGATGGACGCCTCGACCTGGAACGCGGCCACCGCCCACGGCCACTTCATCCTGCTCAACGTCGCGATGGGCGGGGCCTTCCCCGACCCGGTGGCCGGCTACAAGACGCCGACGGCCTCCACCGTCTCGGGCGTGCCGATGCTGGTCGACTACGTCGCCGTCTACAGCTCCGGCGGTGGCGGCACGCAGCCCCCGACCGATCCCCCGCCGACCGGGGGCACCGGCAGCGCGTACGGCACGCTCCAGGCCGAGTCGTACACGCAGCAGTCCGGCACCACCGTGGAGACCACGACGGACAGCGGCGGCGGCAAGAACCTCGCGTCGCTCGCGAACGGCGACTGGGCGCTCTACTCCGGCGTCGACTTCGGGACGACCGCGGCCCGGCAGTTCAAGGCCCGGGTCGCCTCCGGGGCCTCGGGAGGCGTCAGCGGTCTGGTCGAGGTCCGGCTGGACAGCCGGAGCAACGCCCCGATCGGCAGCTTCTCCGTCGCCAACACGGGCGGCTGGCAGAGCTGGACGACCATCCCGGCCAACATCTCGGGCGTCACCGGTAAGCACGACGTGTACCTGACCTTCAGCAGCGGCCAGCCGGCCGACTTCGTGAACGTCAACTGGTTCACCTTCAGCACGACCTGACACCCCCCGCCGCCCGCGGTGCCCCAGGCCGGACCCTCCCCGGCCCGGCCGCCGCGGGCGGCACCTCCCGGCTTTCGCCCGCCCGGGCCTCCCCGGGCCTCCGTTGCAGCGTCTCCGCCGCTGATGCCGTGGGCTCACGGGCCGTGTCGTACCGACGTCGTACCCGACATCACCGTGACACCGCAGCGTGGTGTGCGCCGCCGCTCAGCGCCTCGTCTCGTACCTGGTCAGGACCACGCCGCCGGGGAACGTCCGCGTCTCCACCCTGTTCAGGTTCACCCAGCCGTCCAGCGCGGTGAAGAACGGCGTGCCGCCGCCCACCAGGACCGGATGGGTGACGATCGCGTACTCGTCGATCAGCCCGGCGCGCATGGCCGCCCCGGCGAGCGTCGCGCCGCCGATGTTCATCGGGCCGCCGTCCTCGGCCTTGAGCCGGATGATCTCGGCGATCGCGTCGCCGGTGACCAGGCGGCTGTTCCAGTCGACCTTGTCGATCGTCGAGGAGAACACCACCTTCGGCGTGTCCCGCCAGTTCCGGGCGAACTCGATCTCCGCCGGGGTGGCGTCGGGTTGCTGGTCGCCGGTCGGCCAGTAGGAGCTCATCGCCTCCCACAGCTTGCGCCCGTACAGCGACAGGCCACTCGCCCGCTCGTGGTCGAGCCACCACTGGAACAGCTCGTGGCTCGGCGGTCCGCTCCACCCGATGTCGTCGCCGGGCGCGGCGATATAACCGTCCAGGGTCAGGTTCATGCCGTAGATCAGTTTCCGCATGGGCCGGCCTTCCGTCGTGGGTGTCCGGCGTATGGACCGGCGCGGCGCGGGAAACTCATCGGTGCGCGATCCGAGCTCGCCGGACGTCCTCGTGCTCGGGGCTCAGCGTGGTGCACTCGGCCGACGCGGGCAAGCCGTGTGGGCCCCATGTCTACGTCCGGCAATGCACCGGTACTCCTCCCCCACGGCACCCTTTCTGCAGCCCGACGGCGGCCTCACGTCGCCGTCGGCTCCGCGTCCGGCTACTGCCCCGTCGGACCGCGCAGCAGCCGCAGACCGGCCAGGCTCTGGAGTGTCATCGCGGCGGCGGCCGTGGCGGTGACCGCGAAGCCACCGCGTGGCCCGAGTGAGTCGATCGCCCAGCCGGAGAGTGCCGCGGCGGCGGCCGTGCCTGCGGCGCCGGCGGAGCCGAGCCAGGAGAACGCCTGGGTCAGGACGGCCTGGTGGACGGTCGCCTCGGTGAGCACGGGGCAGAGCACCAGGAGGGCTGGGACCATGGCGCCGGTCATCACCACGACCAGGCCGAGCCCGAGGGGTGAGCGGACGGTGAGCAACATCAGGGTGCCGAGCATCATCACGCTCGTCGCCGTCAGCAGTTGTACCGGCGGGGTTGCCTTCCACCGGCGCAGCCCGTACAGCCACCCGGCCAGCAGTCCGCTGCAGCTGGAGACGGCGAAGATGGGTGCAGCGGCGCTCGGTGTCCCGTGCTCGACGACGAACGCGGTCACCGAGACCTGCATGGCGCCGAAGAAGATCCCGAGGGCGAGATTGAGGCCCATCAGTACGAAGACCGCACCCCGCAGGAGCGACCGGCCCGCATGGGCGCGGGCGGCCCTGTCGGCCACCGGTGGGGGCTCGCTGCCGCGTTGCGCCGCGAAGACCAGGCCGCCTGCCACCGACAAGGAGGCGGCCAGAACCGTGGCGACCGCGGGATGTCCGGCCGCGGCGAGGGCGCTGACCAACGTCGGGCCCAGAAGGTAGGCCACCGCGTTGCCGAGAGACTCCAGCGCGAACGCGGTGGGCAGTTCCGCCGACCGGCCCGTCCGCAGCAATGCCGCCCAGCGTGCCGCGGACATCGCGCCGAGCTGCAGAACACTGGCCCCGACCAGCGCACCGCCGAGGATCAGGAGCGGGTCGGAGGCATCCGCGGCGACCAGGGACACCAGGAATGCGACCGCGAGGGCGTGGGCGAGCAGTGCGGGCGGCAGGACCCGGGTCTGCCCGAAACGGTCCACCAGCCGGGCGAGTTGAGGTGCCACGAGCGCGTCGGTCACCGCGAACCCGGCGCTGACCAGGCCGGCCACGGCGAATGTGCCGGTGTGGCTGTGCACCAGCCAGACGATGCTGAGGCCGGTCATGGCGATGCCGACGCGTCCGAGCGATGCCGGCAGGAAGAATGCTGCGGCGCCCGGGGTACGCAGCAGGGAACGGTAGTTCGCCGACGACACGGCGAGTCCCTTTCGCTGCCCGGCGGGACGGCCCACCTGGGTCGTCGGTGCCCGGATGTACCGACCTGTGGTCGCCGCCTGGAACCGTCCAGTGTTGGCGCGGAGAGGGGGCACGCGCCCCGCACCGACTCCATCACCGGGCAGAAGTCTTGATGTGTTGTTGGTGATTTGTGATCGCGGAGATTCTCGCCGCCGGGGCGTGCGATGTCCATCCCGACGCGGAGGGGTCCTTCCCCAGCCGAGTCCGCCCTGCGGTCATGCCGGTCGACGAGGCTCCTCGACGTCCCGGCGCCGGTCCCGGACCTCGGGGCGTGGCCGGAAGCCGGCTGAGGCGTAGGTGGCGACGGCGGCGGCATTGGAGCTCGGGGTGCAGACGACCGCGCTCGACGAGCCCAGGTCCCGGAGTGCGGCCGCGGCGGCGACACTGATCGCCTTGCCGTAGCCGTTGCCGCGATGCTCTCGGTGCACGCCCATCGGCTCGAGCAGCCCGGGCCGCCCCGGACCGGCGGACCACACCGTCACCGCCGCCACCGCGTCGCCATGGTCGCCGTACGCGACCAGGCACCGGGCGTCGGCGTACGGCGGCCCGGCCGCCATCGCGTGCCAGCGCTCCTCCGCGAACGTCGACCCGTCGAACGCCGCCCGCTGCACGGCGGCCCGCACGTGCGCCTGCTCCGGCCCGACCACCTCGATCCGCACGCCCGGGTCCTCCACCGGCTCCGTGAGGTCGCGGCGCAGCGGGGTCCACGGCTCGTCGGCGTCCCAGCCGGCCTCGGCCAGCAGATCCTGGACCAGCGCGCCCGCGGGTGCCTCGACGTACGCCTTCCCGGCCGGCAGCACGCCGCGCTCGGGTTCGGTCACGTCCGCGACCAGGTGCCGGGCCAGTTCCTCGTCCCGCTGGGCGTCCGGCGCGATCGTCAGGCGCAGCAGGTCGGTGCCGTCCAGCAGCCCGACGCCGAGAATCCGCCCGCCCCGGCTCCAGGTCCGTACCGCCGCGGCCGTCGCCTCCGCGCCGAACCGCCAGAACCAGCCCAGATCCCCCGGATGCAGTTGCATCGGAGCCCCGTCGTACTGCCACTCGCGCAGCACGCCCACGGCCGCGCCCAACCCCTCGACCCCCGGCTTGCCCAACACGATCGCCATGCCCCCGATCCCACACCACCGCGCGGCGCTCCCGCACCCGGTTTCCCTCCGGCGCGCTGCGCTACGCGGGACCCGGCCTCTAGGATCACCTCCTTCGGCGGACCACGAGGAGGCGATTCAGGTGACCCGCGCGGTCCTGGTTCACGGCCTGTATCACCAGCCTCGGCACTTCGACCCGGTAGCCGCGGGCCTGCGCGCGGCCGGGGTGGACGTGGTCGCCCCGGAACTGCATCGGGGCTCGCTGGCCGCGGACACGGCGGCGGTGCAGCGCGCCGTCGACCGGCTGGCGGAAGCTCCCCTGGTTCTGGGCCACTCCTACGGAGGATCCGTGATCACCGGTCTGCGCGGCGTCGCACGCCTGGTGTTCCTGGCGGCGTTCGTGCCGGACGCGGGTGAGAGCGCGGCCGGCCTGGGTGGCGCATCGGCCCGGTTGAGATCCGCCGTCGAGGCGCAGGACGACGGCTCCACCCGCCTGGACCCGAACCGGGCCGTGGACGCGCTGTACGCGGACTGCCCCGAGCACCTGGCCGCCTGGGCGACGGGACTCCTGCGACCCCAGGCCGCCGGCTGCGGGCGCGGGGTACCGGAGCGCCAGAGCTGGAAGCGGACGCCTTCCGTCTATGTCGTCTGCGGCCAGGACCGGGCCATCGACCCCGCGCTTCAACGGGTCATGGCCGCACGCTGCGGCTCGGTCCGCGAGTGGCCGACGGGGCACTCCCCGTTTGTGGGCCGCCCGGGGCTGGTCGTCGACCTGGTCCTGGAACTGCTCGGCGCCCCGGACCCGCCGGGCCGGGCGAGTCCCGGGCGCACGTCCACTCGTTGACGGCGGCGGTGAGGGCAGTCGCCCGTGATAAGTGCCGTCTCCCGTTCGTCACGCATCCGGCGATCACGACGGGGACGGACCCACCAGGCCATGGCGAGTGTTGCGCAGTCTGCACGGCGCTGGAGGGAGATGGGCAGCGGTGTACTCGTCCGCTGTGCAGAACACGCCGGCGCAACGGGGGCACTCGGCCCGGCCGAAGAGGTACCTGATCCCGTCAGCCAGTCGGTCCTGCCCGTCACGGACCGCCGTGTCGTGCATCCACCGCCCGATGCCGTCCAGTTCCGCGGGCGATGCCGGTCTCAGGGGACGCCGGTCCACATCGCCGCGGTCCCAGTCGCGGAAGGCCGAGTAGTGGCCGTATCCGCCGATGGCGACGGTCACCGGTACGGCGCAGTGGGGACACGGAACGTGGTAGAAGTCGTCGCTGAAGTCGTCGAGTACGGCGCTCCAGTGGAACTGTCCCTTGATCGCGAGGAGGGAACGAAAGCCCCAGAGGTAGTCGGAAGGCCGCGACCGCAGGCGCCGGTCCACCAAGTCCCGCAGTTGTGCGACGACATCGGCGTGGTTCACCAAGACCTGCTGAGCCCGGTGGTGGTCCCGCTTCGCACTGCGCACGATCGCCTCGGCGAGGTCGAGGGCCGCGGGGTTCCTGCGGGCAAGCGTCACCAGGCGGGGCAGCGCGGCAAAGCTGGCGGAGAAGGTGGCCTCGCCTTCGAGGCACAACCGGTCCCACAGTTCGGCCCATGCCTCCTTCCGGCTTCCGGCTTCCGTTTCCGATTCCACCTGCCCGAGGAGCACCGGCACGCGCTCGGCCGTCCCGTATGAGTCGTACAAGCGTGCCCAGTTCGTCACCCTGGAATTCAACCGCACCGACGATCACGCCCGGAGGCAGGGCGCCGCCTCCGTCACACGTCCCTCGGGCGGGCGATGAGGAGGGCGACGTCGTCGCGGTCGGCGGGGTGGCGGAGCGCGGCGAGGAGGCGGTCGCAGGTCTCCTCGACGGGTTCGTCGGGGGCGTCGAGGAGGCGGAGCAGGTCGTCGAGGCGCTCGTCGATGGCGCGGTCTCGGGTCTCGACCAGGCCGTCGGTGTAGAGGACGAGGCGGTCCCCCGGGACGAGGTCGACGGTGGTGCTTTCGAAGGGCACGCCGCCGACCACGCCCAGCGGGGTGCCGGTCGGCAGGTCGAGCAGTTCGGGGCGTTTGCCGGCGCGTACGACGACCGGCGGCAGGTGGCCGGCGTTGGCGAGGTGGCAGACGCCGCGCGCGGGGTCGTACACCGCGTAGACGCAGGTCGCGATGTAGGGGTCCAGCCCGTGGGTGATCCGGTCGAGGTGGCCGAGGACCTGGGCGGGGTCGAGGTCGAGGCCCGCGAGGGTGGAGGTGGCGGTGCGGAGCCGCCCCATGGTGGTGGCCGCGGGGACGCCGCTGCCCATGACGTCGCCGACGACGAGGGCGACCCGGCCGTCGTCGAAGGGGATCACGTCGTACCAGTCGCCCCCCACCTCGCTGCTGGCCTGGGCCGCGCAGTAGCGGGCGGCGAGTTCGAGGCGGGGGTGGGCGGGCGGGAGTTGCGGCAGGAGGCTGCGCTGCAGGGTCTCGGCGGTGCTGCGCAGCTGCTGGTGGAGGCGGGCGTTGTCGATGGACACCGCGGCGCGGGAGGCCAGTTCGCAGGCGAGGGTCTGGTCGTCCTCGTCGAAGGGCTGGGGGGTGCGGGCGCGGGCCAGGCCGAGGACGCCGAGGATCCGGCCGCGGGCGATGAGCGGGACGGCCATGGCCGTGTGGACGCCCGCCCGGGCCAGCAGCGAGGCGGCGTCGGGGTCGCGGGCGACGCGGACCAGGCTCCGCTCGTCGGCGTGGGCGATCAGGCCGGGGCGGCCGGTGTCCAGGCACCGTGCGGCCAGGTGGTCGGGGGCGTAGCTGACGAGGCGGCCGGGCCTGCCGAAGGCACCGGCCGCCTCGCTCGTCTCGGTGCACTTGGCGGAGAGCGCGCGGAAGCGGGGGCGGTCGAGGCCGGGCTCGCCGCCGTCGTCGCGCAGCGCGGAGTCGAGGACGTCGACCGCGGCGAAGTCGGCCAGTTCGGGGACGACGACGTCGACGAGCTCCCGGGCGGTGTCCTCCACCTCCAGGGAGTTGCCGATGCGGGCGGAGCTGTCGGCGATCACCGCCAGCCGCTGCCGGGCGCGGTCGGCCTCCTGGGCCGAGCGGTGCCGGTCGGTGACGTCCACCACGGAGGTCGCGATGCCCAGGACGTGCCCGTTGCGGTCCTCCAGCCGGAAGTACGACACCGACCAGGCCCGGTCGGCGGTCGGATCGGCGGGCGTGCGGCCGACGACGTACCGGTCGACGATCGGTGTGCCCGTGCGCAGGACCTGCCGGAGGGTGTCCTCGGCCATGCGGAACCTGGCACCGGGCAGCACCTCCCGGAAGGGGCGCCCGATGTGGTCGCCCTCGCTCATGCCGTGCATCCTGGCCAGGGCGGGATTGACGGAGAGGTAGCGCAGTTCCGTGTCGAGCACCGCGAGCCCGATCGGGGACTGGGCGACGAGCTGGAGGGAGAGGGCGAGGCCGCGCTCCAGGCGCTGCAGCACGGGCCGGTCGGTGGCTATCCCGAGGGCGTAGACGCGGCCGCGGCTGTCCGTCAGCCGGACGTTGCGGAACTCCGCCAGCCGGGTGCTGCCGTCCTTGTGGCGCACGGGGAACGCCCCCGACCAGCTGCGACCGGTTTCCAGCACCTCGGCGAACAGCCTCATGGCGTCGCCGCGGTGCTCGTGCCGGACGAGCAGGGGCGCCGCGTACCGGCCGACCGCCTCGCCCGCGGTGTAGCCGAACAGTTGCTCCGCCTGCGGGCTCCACATGTCGATGCGCCCGTCCGACTCGAGCAGGACCGCGGCGACTCCCAGCAGGTCCATGAGTCCGCTGGGGCCGAGTGCCCTGGCCTCGAGCTGATCGGCGCCGAGCGGCGGCCGCGCTTCGCTCATCGCAGGCTCCTCTTCGCCCGCCCCTTCGCCGATCCCTTCCTCGCTTTCCGACCGTCCGCCTACCCCGGCTGCGGCAAGTGAGTCCTGCTCCGCCGGCACCTCCGGCCGACGGCGTGAGCACGTTTCCCGGGCGTGCTCACGGGCAGGTGCCCATATCGCACCAGAAGTACACGGAAGAGGGAAAACCCATGGCTGCAGAGTTCCCGGGCGGCCGCCGCGTCCTGGCGGTCGTCACCAACTACGGGGTCGAGCAGGACGAGCTCGTCGTCCCCGTCGAACACCTCCGCGACAAGGGCGCCGACGTCACCGTCGCCGCCACGCGCAGTGACGCCGTGCGGACCCTGGTCGGGGACAAGGACCCCGGCAAGGTCGTGGAGCCGGACATCACCCTCGACGAGGTGGATCCCGCCGGTTTCGACCTGCTGCTCATCCCCGGCGGCACGATCAACGCCGACAACCTCCGCCTCCAGGCGAAGGCGATGGACGTCGTACGGGCGTTCGCCTCGTCCGGGCGGCCGATCGCGGCGATCTGCCACGGCCCGTGGGCACTGGTCGAGGCGGGCGTCGCACGGGGCAAGACGCTCACGTCGTACGCCTCGGTGCGGACCGACCTGCTCAACGCCGGTGCCGCGTCCTGGGTGGACGAACCGGTGGTGAGCGACGCCTCCGCCGGGTACCCGCTGGTCACCTCGCGCACGCCGGCGGACCTGGACGCGTTCCTGGGCGAGGTCGACAAGGTCCTCGTCGGAGCCTGAGCACCGTCGCGGTCACGGCTCGATGAGCCCGGCCCGGATCGCGTAGCGCGTGAGTTCCAGGCGGTCGCGCAGACCGAGCTTCTGCAGCAGGTTGGCGCGGTGGCGCTCGACCGTCTTGATGCTGATGAAGAGCAGGTCGGCGATCTCCTGCGACGTGTGGCCCTCGGCGACGAGCTTGAGGATCTCCTCCTCGCGTTCGGTGATGGCGCGGGCCGGCAGGGACTCCCCCTGGCGGGCGCGTTCGAGATAGCTGCGGATCAGCGTGGTGACGGCTCCGGGGTAGATGAAGGGCTCGTCGCGCACGGCGGCCCGGCAGGCCTCGACCAGGTCGCGGTCGGCGACGGACTTGAGGACGTAGCCGCTGGCCCCGGCCTTGAGGGCCTCGAAGAAGTACTGCTCGTTGTCGTACATCGTCAGGATGAGGATGCGCAGGCCGGGGCGGATCCTGCTCAGTTCCCGGGCGGCCTGCAGGCCGGTCATGCGGGGCATCGCGATGTCCAGCACGGCCAGGTCCACGGGCTCCTCGCGGGCCTTGGCGACGGCCTCGGCGCCGTCACCGGCCTCGGCGACGACGGTCAGGTCGGGTTCGCCGTCGAGGATCAGCCGGACGCCCCGCCGCACCAGCGCGTGGTCGTCGGCGAGGAGGATGCGGGTGGGGGGCGGGGCGGTCATCGCGGACGGTCCGCCGCCGGCGCGGGTACGGGGGCGTCCGGTGCGCCGGGTCCACCGGGCGGTTCCGGCACGTCGAGACGCACGTCGGTGCCGCCGCCGGGCGCGGCACCGACGGTCAGTGCGGCGCCGATGAGCAGGGCCCGTTCGCGCATGCCGCGCATCCCGGCGCCCTCGGGCACCTCGCCGACGCCCTTGCCGTTGTCCCGGACGAGGAGTTCGGCCCCGCCTCCGGGGGCGGCGTCCAGGTGGATCTCCACCCGGTCCGCGCCCGAGTGCCGGGCCGCGTTGGTGACCGCCTCCTGGGCCACCCGGTAGAGCACCAGCTCGGTCTCGTGGTCGAACGCGGGGAGCCCGGGCCCGGAGTCGTCCACGACCGTGAGTCCGGGGCTGGTGAACTCACCGGCCAGGGCGCGCAGGGCACTGTGCAGGCCGAGTTCCTCGAGCACGCCGGGGCGCAGCCGGCGCGCGATGCGGCGGATCTCGTCCAGCCCGGCACGTGTGGTCTCCTGCACCTGCCGCAGGTCGTCCCCGAGGGGGCCGGGGGCCATGTCCGCGCTGCGCCCCAGTTGCAGGACGACGGCGGTGAGGGTCTGGCCGACCTCGTCGTGGAGCTCCTGGGCGATGCGCTGCCGTTCGGCCTCCTGCGCGGACAGCACGCGGGCGCTGGTGGTGGCGCGTTCGGACTCCAGCCGGTCGAGCATGGTGTTGAACGTCGTGATCAGCGCGGACACCTCACCCGAGCCGGTGACGGCGGGGCGGCCGCCGGGGCGGAGCAGGTCGGCGGAGTTCATCGCCCGGCTCAGCCGCTGCAGGGGCGCGAGGCCGACGCGCAGCAGCAGGGCGTTGGCGACGAGCATCGCGACCAGTCCCACTCCCAGCACCAGTGCCTCGCCCAGCAGCACGGGGGTGGAGACCGTGACGGGGCCGAGCAGCAGCACCGCGGCGACGACCAGCACCGCGCCGTTCAGCAGGAAGATCCGCCAGTACAGCGACATGTCAAGCCTTCCTCGGGGGCCCGCACCTCCACTGTCCGCCGACACCGCCGTGCCGTCCTGCGCGGGCTGCCACGCTCCTTCCCGCCGCGGGTGGCGGGCACCCGGGTCCCGCTTCCAGCCTGCCCCGGGCCGGGGGGTCGCCGCCATCGGGGCCGGCACCCATTTACGCCCCACGGGATTGGGTGCCGGCCCCGATGGTTCCGCGGGCGGGCACCGGCGACGCTGGAGGTGTCGGGGCCCCGGCTCCGGAAGGAGGACGCCATGCCGCACCCGCACAGGGCCATCGAGGACATCGAGGCCGAGATGAGGCGCACGGACCCACGCTTCGCCGAAGGACTGCGGACCGGTCGCCCCTGCGCGCCGCGCGAGTACCGGCGGCGGATGGGCTGGTTCCTGCAGCTGGTCGCGCTCGCCTGGATCTTGATCGGCATCGTGCTGCCACAAGGGTTGCTGCTGGCGGCCGGGCTGGTCCTGGCCGGCGTCGGCACGGCGGTCCTGGACCCCCGGCACGGCGCTGCGGGGCGGGGCCGCCGCCGGGCCTGATCGGGGCACCGGTCGGTGGGATCCGGGAACGGACGGACGTCGGGCCGGTCCGAAGGTTGTTCGCGGAGCCCGCGTGTGGCGCCGTTTGCGCACGGCTCGGGCGGGCTATTGTGTCGCCGACCGTAAAATTGCGCAAATCGTCACATTTGGGAGACCTACGTGATCGAAGGCATCGGCAGGCGCCGCCTTCTCGCCGCGGGGGCGGCCGTCGTCGGGGCGAGCGCGGCGAGCAGGGCCTGGGCGGGCACACCGCTGGCCGATGTACCACCAGGCGGGGTCCTGCGGAGCAAGGCCCGGCTCCCCCGCCCGTACCAGGTGCCCCTGCCGGTCCCGCCGGTCCTCGAGCCCACGCTGCGGACCGCGACGACCGACTACTACAACCTGACTCAGCGCGCCGCGAAACTGGAGATCCTCCCGGGGCTGCGCACCAGTTGCTGGACGTACGACGGCCTCTTCCCCGGGCCCACGCTGCTCTCCCGCTCGGGGCGCCGTACGGTCGTCACTCACCGCAACGAGCTGGCCCAGCCGACCGTGGTCCACCTGCACGGCGGCCACACCCCCGCCGAGAGCGACGGCTACCCGATCGACCTGACGATGCCCGTGGGCAGCCGCATGTCGTACGACGACGCGATGGCGGGCATGCCGGAGATGCACGGCTCGTCCGGGCAGATCAGCCACGGCACGCGCAGCTACACCTATCCGATGCTGCAGCGCGCGTCGACGCTCTGGTACCACGACCACCGCATGGGCTACACCGGCCCGGCGGTGTACCGCGGACTGGCCGGTTTCCACCTGCTGACCGACGACGAGGAGGACGGGCTCGACCTCCCGCGCGGCTCCCGCGACATCCCGCTGCTCCTCGCGGACCGGGCGTTCGCCGAGAACGGGGCGCTGATGTACCCCGCGGTCGACTCGGGCATGCACAAGCCGGGCGTCGTGCACGCGCACCACTTCGGCGTGATGGGCGACGTCATCCTGGTCAACGGCGCCCCGTGGCCCGTGCACCGGGTCAGGCGGCAGCGCTACCGGCTGCGCTTCCTCAACGGCTGCAACGTCCGGGACTTCCGGCTGGAGCTGGACCCCCCGCCGCCGGGCGGCAAGGGCCTGGTGCAGATCGGCAGTGACGGCGGACTGCTGGGCAGCCCGTTCCCCCACGACAGCCTGCGCATCGCGCCCGCCGAACGCTTCGACGTCATCGTGGACTTCGCCCGTTACCGGCCCGGCACCAAGGTGCGCCTGGTCAATCGGTTCGGCAGTGGCAGCACCTCGCACGTCATGCGCTTCGACGTCTCGCCGTCCTCCCGGAAGCCGTACGACGACACCCACATCCCCAAGCGGCTGTCGCACTACCCGGCCACCGTCCTCGACCCGAGCAAGGCCGTGGCGCACCGGACCTTCGCCTTCCGGCCCTCGCGCGAGGGCTGGACGATCAACGGCCTGATGTACAAGCCCGGCCGCGCACTGGCGCGGCCGAAGCTGGGGACGATCGAGATCTGGAAGTTCACCTCGGTGTTCTTCCATTCGGTGCACGTGCACCTCGACGCGTTCCGGGTGCTGTCCCGCAACGGCAAGAAGCCGGGCGCGTTCGACGCGGGCTGGAAGGACACGGTGGCGACGGGCCCGGGCGAGACCGTCGAGGTGGCGGTCCGCTTCACCGACTACACGGGCAATTTCATGATCCACTGCCACAACCTCGAGCACGAGGACATGGCGATGATGGCCGACTTCACCACGTACTGAGCCACGGCGGCCGCGTTCCGGCCCGGTGCGGCGTCACTGTGACGCGGCCGGGCCGGACGGCTGTCCGGGGCCCGGACCGGAGGGCGGCGGACTCTCCCCTCCCGGCGGTCCGGGCGTTCCGGGTTCGGGGCTGCGCGGGGCGGGCCCCGTGCCGGGCGGCCGGGACTGCGGGGCGGTCCCGCCCGGTTCCCCCGTCGGCGTGGCGGGGCCCTCCTCCGGAGCGGCCGTTGCGCCGTCCCGTGGCGATCCGGACGGGCTCCCGTCCGGCGCCTCCCGCGGAGGCGTCGTCGGCTCGTCACCGGTGGCCTTGCCGTCGCCGATGTCCCGGGTAAACCACTGTCCGGTTTCCGGGTCGCGGACCACGAACTCCTTCACCGGTTCGGAGGCCGGGGCCACCACCACCGTCCTCGACGGCTGGTAACCGGGCCACGCGCTGCCGACGGTCGTGGCGCCGCCCTTCTGCTCCACCGGCCGGGTCAGCGGGTTGCCGCAGGCGCAGCGCACCCGGGGCAGGCCCCGGTCGTCGACCAGGACCGCGGTCCCGGCCTGCAGCACCGACTGGAAGGCCGTGGGCCGGCCGTCGCGGTAGCCGTGGTTGGTGACCCGGGTGTCCGCGCGCAGCCGGAGCGGGGTCAGGTCCCGCAGGTACGCCGGCACGCCGGACGGCTCGAGGCCCAGCACATCGGCGAACGCCCGGTTCTTCGACGGGTCCGACGACAGGGCGCCGATCTGCTTCTCCACGTCGCAGCTCGCCGCGTGGCGCGTACCGCCGTAGAGGCCGGGCATGCCGCCGCTGTAGACCTGCCGGACGGTGCCTCCCGTCGCCGACGGGGTCGGCAGGGCCGGCGTCGCCGACGGGGCCGCGGTCTCCTCGGCCGTCGACCGGGTGAACGGGTTGGGTCCCGCGCTGCCCGCCGTCTGCAGGAACAGCTCCCCCTGCTTCCCGCCCGACACCCCGCCGGGCCGGGTGAAGACCACGGCGAGGGCCACCGCGGCCACCACGGCCGCGGTGATCACGGCCACCTTGGGCACCGAGCGCCACCAGGGGCCCTCACGCCCTCCGCCGTCCCCGTCGCCGCCTCCCCCGCCGCCTCCGCCCCCGTCGTCCGGCGGTTCGCCCGGTGGCGGGGGCGGTGCCCCCACGACGACCGTCGGGGTCCGGATCCGCCGGCCGGGCGGTTCCTGGCCGGGGGGCCTCGTCCCGTCGGTTCCGTCCGTTGCGTCCGGTCCGGACAACGGACCCGCGGGCGGGCCCTCGGGGCGGGAGAGCGAGGGCGGTAGAACGCTCACAGGGCTTTCCTCCACTGGTCCCGGACCGGCACGCAGGACGGACGGCGCAGCCGGCCGCTTCAGAAGCCCCACCTGACGACCATTGTGTGCGCCCCCCTCGCGGTCCCCGCAAGCCGACGTGCGCCGGTACGGGACGGCGGTACCGGCGATGCACCGGGTCCCTGCGAGGGGTGCGCCGTCGCGGCTTCGGGGAGACCATGGAATCCCGTAGGCAAGGGCGGCAGGGGACGACCGACCGGCCGGAACGGCAGGCGGAAGAGGCGCCCACCATGAGCGACACGGACCGGTACACGAGGGGCCCGGAGCGGCTGGACGAGGTCTCGACGAACCCGAGCGGGCTGATGGACCTCCTGGGGGTCGCCGCGGTGCTCCTGGAGGGCGACGGCCGGGTGGACATGTGGAGCCCGCAGGCCGAGGAGCTGTTCGGCTACACGGCACAAGAGGCGGTCGGCCGGTACGCCGCCCACCTGCTGGTGCACGAGACCCACCGCAAACTCGTCGTCCGGCTGTTCTCCGAGATCATGAAGACCGGCGAGAGCTGGGCGGGGTCCTTCCCGGTGCGCCGCAAGGACGGCAGCCGGCGGCTGGTGGAGTTCCGCAACATGCGGCTGATGGACAGCCTCGGCGACCACTACATCCTCGGGCTCGCGACCGACCGGTCCACCATGCGCGAGGTGGAGCAGGAGGTCGCCCTGTCCACCCGGCTGATCTCGCAGTCGCCGATCGGCATCGCGGTGCTGGACACCGGGTTGCGGTACCTCTCCGTCAACCCCGCGCTCGCGCGGTTCCACGGCATCTCGGTCCAGGACCACATGGGGCACACGTTCCGCGGCGTGCTGCCCGGGCCGGAGTTCCGGGCGGTGGAGGCGGAGATGCGGCAGGTGCTGGCGTCGGGGGTCCCGATGGTCGACCGCTACATCGTCGGCCGCGCCCCTTCCGGCCCGCGCTGCGAGTCGGCCTGGGCGGTGTCCCTTTACCGGCTGGAGGACCACCGCGGACACGTGCTGGGCATCGCCGAGGTCGTCGTCGACATCACGGACCGGCACCGCGCGGCCGCGGAGGCCGACCGCGCCCGGCGCCGGCTGGCCATGATCGCCGACGGCTCCGCGCGGATCGGCACCGCCCTGGAGGTGGAACGGACGGTGGCGGAACTCGTCGAGGTCGTCGTACCCGACCTGGCGGACCTGGCGGCGGTCGACATCCTCGACGTCGTCGTGGACCAGCGCGCCCCCGCTCCGCCCCCGGACGCGCCGGTGTTCCGCTCGCTCGCGGTCAGGAGCGCCTACCCGACGGACGCGGCCCGGGCCGTCCCCGCCCCGGGCGACGTCGTCACGTACCACGCCGACCACCTCTCGGCGCTGTGCGTGCGCACGCTCCGCCCGCACATGATCGCCCACGCCGGTCAGCACGACCTCGAGCGGATCAGCCCCGACCCCGAGTCCGCGCGGCTCCTGGCCGACGCCGGGGTCCACTCGTGCATGGCGATCCCGCTGATCGCCCGCGGCGAGGTCCTGGGCGTGCTGGGCATGAGCCGGGCCCGTACGCACGCCTCCTTCGACGAGGACGACCTCACCCTCGCCTGCGAACTGGCCGCGCGTGCGGCCGTGTGCATCGACAACGCCCGCTGGTACCAGCAGGTGCGCAACACCGCCGAGACCCTGCAGCGAAGCCTCCTCCCCGAGCCGCAGCCGTACCACCCGGGCCTGGAGGTGGCCGCGCGCTACCGGCCCGCGCAGGCGAGGAGCAAGGTGGGCGGCGACTGGTACGACGTCATCCCGCTCGACGACGAGCGGACCGCGCTCGTCGTCGGCGACGTGATGGGCAGCGGCATCGAAGCCGCCACCACCATGGGCCGGCTGCGCACCGCCACCTCCACGCTGGCCGAACTGGACCTCGATCCCGCCAAGGTGCTGGGCCACCTCGACAAGATCACGCGCGGCCTCGACCCGTACATCGCGACCTGCGTGTACGCCCTGTACGACGCGCGCAACGCCGAGTGCCACCTGGCGACCGCGGGGCACCTGCCCCCGGTCCTGGTGCACGGCGACGGCTCCCCGGAACTGCTCGACCTGCCCACGGGGACGCCCCTGGGGGTCGGCGGCGTCCCGTTCGAGAGCACGAGCGTCACGCTCGCGCCGGGCGACCGTCTGGTGCTGTACACCGACGGGCTGGTGGAGACCCGTGACGACCCCATCGACGAGCGCCTCGGCGTGCTGCTGGACCTGCTGGGCACGCCGGACCCCTCTGTGGAGGAAACCTGTGACCGGCTGCTGCGCGAGCTGCGCGGCAAGGACGACCATGACGACGTCGCCCTCCTGATCGCCCGCGCGGACCCGCACCGCCGGCCCGGGGGACGCCCCTGATCAGGTGCCGCCGGGCGGGTGGTGACCGCGTCGCCGGGTGGGCTCGGCACCGGGAGGGTGGAATGCATGGGGTTCGGCCCCGGCGAACGCCCGGGCCGTACTGCCGCACCGAAAGGCGTGAGGGAATGGGACACGGCGGAAACGTGATCGCTGAGCTGCTGGCCGACCACCGCGAGGTCGAGGAGATCTTCGACCGCATGCAGTCGATGTCGACCGGCGACCCGGCGCTGCGGGAGCTGGTGGACGAGGTGACCATCGAGCTGGTGCGGCACTCGGTGGCGGAGGAGCAGTACCTCTACCCGGCCGTCCGCGAGCACGTCGAGGGCGGGGACCGCATCGCGGACAAGGAGATCGCCGACCACGCCGGGATCGAGGAACTCCTGAAGGAGCTGGAGAACCTGCCACCGAGCGACGGCCGGTTCCACCCCCTGCTGATGCGGCTGATGGACGAGGTGACCGCACACGTCCAGGACGAGGAGGGCACGCTCTTCCCCCGGCTCAGCAGCGCCTGCTCCCCCGAAACGCTCGACGACCTCGGCGACAAGGTGCGCCGCGCGAAGTCCCTCGCCCCCACCCGCCCCCACCCCGCCCTGCCGGACACCCCGCCCGCCAACAAGATCATCTCCCCGGGTGCGGGCCTCGTCGACCGCGCTCGTGACTTCGTGAGCGGCCGCGGCCGGTCCTGAGGTCCGGCCGCGGGGCGGCGGCGCAGGGTTCCCGCTCCTTCCGGGACCCTGCGCCGAGCCCTCGCGGGGTGCGGACGTGATGCGGCTCATGTCGCGAAAGGGCGGTTTTGCGTACGCTGGGCGCGCCGCGCGCCGGACGGACGCGGCATCCACGCACGCGGAGGACGGTTCGTTCGGCATGCACAGTGAGTTCTCGTCGGTCATCGCCGCGGCCACCCGGTGGCTGCTGTCCGCCTATCCGGCGACCGGCGGAGCGCTCAGCCGTGCCCTGGCCGAGGCCCAGGCCCGCCAGGCCACCATGGTCGCCGCCGCGCTGCGCTACCCGACCGCGCTGGACGCCGCCCTGCTGGGGCTGCTCGCGCCCGACGGCGCCGGCCGGCTGGACCGGGCCGCCGGGGCCGGGGGCGCCGGCGACGAGGACGCCGGTGACACCGGGACCGGCTGGCGGACCTGGGTGGACGAGGTCGTCGTGAGCTGGGCGGCCTGCCTGCTCTCCGACCCGGCCCTGGCCGCCTCCGCGGTCACCGCCGCCGCGGCCACCGAGCACGGCCCCTCGCTGGCGGGCGACGCCCTCCGGCTCACCTCCCCCGGCGCCCACGACCGCGCGGCGTCCGCCCTCCTCCGCCACCCGGACCTGGTGGCCCCGATAGCCGGCCTGCACCGCGCGGAACTGACCGCACTGCTGGCGGCGGAGCCGCTCGACCGCTTCCCGGCGTAGCCACCGGCCCCCGTGGCACCGGTCGCAGGGTGGACGCCGGTTTTGCAGGCAGAAGTTGCCCATCCGTGATGCCGTGACCCGGCCGGCCGACCGCAGCCGGGACCCGGTCGTCACCCTGACCGCCCGGGCGACGCGATCGCCGGCACGTCGGTAGATGAGTGCACCGCCCTGCGGGCCAGGGCCGGGGGAGGCGCAGCGGGCCGCGGGCTCAGCCGCGCGCGAACTCCAGCAGGTCGGCGTTGAAGCGTTCGGCGAACTTGGGCACCATCGCCAGTCCGTGCGGGGCGCCCTCGTACACCTTGTAGACCGCTCCCTTGACCAGCTTCGAGCTCTTGGCGCCCGCCGCCACGATGGGCACGATCTGGTCGTCGTCACCGTGCACGATCAGCGTCGGGACGTCGATCTTCTTGAGGTCCTCGGTGGTGTCCGTCTCGGAGAACGCCTTGACGCAGTCGTAGGCGCCCTTGATGCCCACCGTCATGCTCCACAGCCAGAACTCGTCGCGGGTGCCCTGGCTGACGGTCGACCCCGCGCGGTTCGCACCGTAGAACGGGCCGCTGAGGTCCCGGTAGTACTGGGACCTGTCCGTGGCCACGCCCTCACGGATCTCGTCGAAGACCTCGATCGGAAGGCCCTCGGGATTGGCCTCCGTCTTCAGCATCAGCGGCGGGATCGCGCCCACCAGCACCGCCTTGGCGACCCGGCCCGTCCCGTGCCGCCCCATGTAGCGCGTGACCTCACCGCCACCGGTCGAGTGCCCGACGAGGACGATGTCACGCAGGTCGAGTTCCTCGATGACGGCCGCCAGGTCGTCGGCGTACGTGTCGAGGTCGTTGCCGTCCCACGGCTGCCCGGAGCGCCCGCCGCCACGGCGGTCGTGGGCGACACCGCGGAAACCGTGGTCCACCATCCACTGCATCTGCGGGTCCCAGGCGTCCGCGGTCAGCGGCCACCCGTGGGAGAACACGACGGGCCGGCCGGTCCCCCAGTCCTTGAAGAAGATCCGGGTCCCATCCTCGGCTGTTGCGTACGGCATGATCCTGAGGCCTCCTCGCTCCGGTGGGAACGCAGGGTTCCGGGGCTTGCCCGCACTCGAGCCGGACGTCGGACCGGGCCGAGTACGCCGTTGCTCAAACCGTAACGTCGCGACGATGTCCCGGCGCGCCGAAACCGGGCCCGGCCGGGTCCCCGGGGGCGTTGCGCCCGGGACGGCCCGGTCAGGCGGGCGCGTCCAGCAGGTGGGGTCCGTTGTTGCGGACGCTGTTCACCGCCGTGCCGACCGGGCGGACGGCCAGGTGGCCGTCGGCCGGCGCGGCCAGGAGGGCGCGGAGTTCGCCGGGGTCCTGGTGCTCGGGGTCGAGCCAGGCGTCGTAGTCGGCGGCCGCGATGGTCAGCGGCATCCGGGGGTGGACGCGGCCGGCGGCGTCGGTGGCGTCCGTGGTGATGATCGTGCACGTGGCCAGCCAGGCGCCCGGGTCGTCGTCGCCGGCGACCTCCTTGTTCCGCCACCACTCGTACAGGCCCGCGAAGGCCATGCCCTGGTCCTGCTGCTCGGGGCCGATGAAGTAGGGCTGCTTGTAGGCCTTCCGGTCATCGGTGGCGGGGACCGGGACCCACTCGTAGAAGCCGTCGGCCGGCAGCAGGCAGCGGCGCCGGGTGAACGCGCGCCGGTAGGCCGGTTTCTCGTGGACGGTCTCCATCCGGGCGTTGATCATCTTGGCCCCGATCACCGGGTCCTTCGCCCAGGACGGCACCAGGCCCCACCGCAGCGGCCGCAACTGCCGCTCCAGCGCGCCGGTCTCCCGGTCGACGCCTTCCAGGACCGACCACACGCTGTCCGTCGGGGCGACGTTCCAGCTCGGCGCCACGAGGGCTTCCGGATTCCATTCGGTGACCCGGAACTGCTGGACCAGGTCCTCGGGGCGTCGGGTGGAGACATAGCGGCCGCACATGCCCCCCAGCCTCCCACGCCGCCCCCCGGCGGGGGTGCCGCGCCCGCCGCCGCGAGTGCGGTCGAGGAAGCCGAAGTGCCGCATTACGGTCGTAAACATGACAGACAGCACCCAGACCCGGCCGCGTACCTGGCTGATCACCGGGGCCACCTCGGGCATCGGCCGCGAACTCGCCACCCAGGCGCTCGACGCCGGCGAGAACGTCGCCGCGCTGGCCCGCAGCACGGCGGCCCTGGAGGACCTGCGTACTGCCCACCCCGACCGGCTGCTCCTGATCGACACCGACGTCCGCGACCCGGCGGCCGTCACGGCGGCGGTCGCGCGGGCCGTGGACCGCTTCGGCGGACTCGACGTGGTCTCCAACAACGCCGGTTACGGCCTCTTCGGCGCCGTCGAGGAGGCCACCGACGAGCAGGCCCGCGCCATCTTCGACACGAACGTCTTCGGCGTCCTGAACGTGCTCCGGGCGGCCCTGCCCGTGCTGCGCGCACAGGGGTCCGGTCACGTCTTCCAGGGCTCCTCGCTCTACGGGCAGAGCGCCCATTCCGGCGTCGGACTCCTGGCGGCGACCAAGTACGCAGTCGAGGGCCTCTCGGACGCCCTCGCCGACGAACTCGCCCCGCTCGGCATCAAGGTCACCATGGTCCAGCCCGGGCCCACCGCCACCGCGTTCCTCGGCAACCTGGACATCGCGGACGCCATCCCCGACTACGACCGGACCGTCCGCGAGGTCCAGAAGGCCATCGGCGCACAGCCCGTGACCGCCTTCTCGTCACCGGCACGCATCGCGGCGGGCATCCGGGCGGCCGCGGCCAGCGACACCCCGCCCCTGCGGCTGGCCCTCGGAGTCTCCGGCGCGGACGCCATGCGCGCCGCCCTCACCGCGCGCCTGGCCGACCTGGACGCCTGGGCCGAGACCACCCGCGCGGTCGACGCGTGACGGCCGGACCGTGGTCGCGCACTCCGGTGAGGCGGACGCGCCGGAGGAGTTCCCGGCACAGCCCGGCGGGGCCGCACGCACGGCGCAGCCGGCCCCGGCACTCGCCGACGTGGCCGCCGCGACGGCTCCTACCCGTGCGGGGCAGGTTGCCGGGTCCGCCCGGCCGGGACGGCGCGGCGGCCGGGCCCGGGCCGGTTCAGCCGGGGGGCGCCACGGAGGCGTCCAGCAGCGGGCCGAGTTCCCGGGCCACGGTGGTCAGGGCGCGTACGTCCCGTTCCGCCCTGGCGATGACGATGGCGCCCTCGATGGCGCTGATCATCAGCGTCGCCAGTGACGGTGCCCGCTCGGCCGGCACGCCCATCTCCTCCAGCGCCCCGGCGACGGGTCCGCTCCAGGTCGCGAAGGCGGCGGCCGCCGCCGTACGGGTGGCGGCGGAGGTCCCGGCGCAGTCCACGGTGGCCGCCGCGACGGGGCAGCCGGCGTCGTATCCGGAGGTCAGGAACTCGTCCGTCCACTGGCCGACCATGGCGGCGAACAGCCCGGCGGGGGTCGGCTCGGGGAGGGCCGCGAGAAAGCGGGCCACGCGCTTGCCGGCGTAGCGGCCGGCCCAGCCGACGGCCTCGTTGACCAACTGCTCCTTGCCGCCGGGGAAGTAGTACTGCAGCGATCCCCTGGGCGCCTGCGCGTGGGCGGCGACCTCGCGCATGCCCGTCGCCGTGACGCCGCCGCGGCGGACGAGCTGCGCGGCGCTGAAGACCATGCGCTCGCGGGGGCCCCGCTCCGAACCGGCCATCGCCGACCTCCCACCGTCCGCCCTTGCGTCTTCCGTCCGGCCACGGACGGGAGGAGTCTATTATGACGGCTGTCATAGCGTTATGACAGCCGTCATAACGCGCGGGTCGAGCGGCCGGACGGCCGGGACGGCGGTGGGCAGTGGCGGACGTGGGTTTCATCGGCCTGGGGATCATGGGGCAGCCCATGGCGCTCCGGCTGGCTGGTTCGGGAACGCCGCTCGTGGTCTGGAACCGCACGGCGGCGCGGTGCGCCCCGCTGCGCGCGGCCGGGGCCGAGGTGGCGGACGGGCCGGACCGGGTGTTCGACCGGGCCCGTGTGGTGGTCCTGATGCTCGCCGACGGCACCGCCGTCGACGCCGTCCTCGGCCGCGGCACGCCGGACTTCGCCGCCCGGGTGGCCGGACACGTCGTCGTGCACATGGGGACCACCTCGCCCGCGTACTCACGCGGACTGGAGGCCGACGTCCGCGCGGCGGGCGGCCGTTACGTCGAGGCTCCGGTCTCCGGCTCCCGCAAACCCGCCGAGGCGGGGCAGCTCGTGGCGATGCTCGCCGGGGAGGCGGACGCGGTGGAGGAGGTGCGGCCGCTGCTCGCGCCGGTGTGCCGGGAGTCGTTCGTCTGCGGGCCGGTGCCCGGGGCGCTGCTGATGAAGCTCTCGGTGAACCTCTTCCTGATCACGATGGTCACCGGGCTCACCGAGGCCTTCCACTTCGCGGAACGGCAGGGCCTGGACACCGGGCAGTTCCTCGACGTCCTGGACGCCGGACCCATGGCCAGCGCCGTGTCGCGGACGAAGGCACCCAAGCTGCGGGAGCGCGACTTCTCCGCGCAGGCGGCCGCGGCGGACGTGCTGCACAACAACCGCCTCATCGCCGAGGCGGCCCGCGCGTCCGGCCTCGCCTCGCCGCTGCTGGACGTCTGCCACGCCCTCTTCGACGAGACTGTGCGACAGGGCGGCGGGCGCGCTGACATGGTGGCCGTCCTGCGGGCGATCGAGGCCAGGACGGACATCGGCGGCGGCCTGCCGGCCGCGCTGCCGGCGGGAGGTGGCCGGCGGTGAGCGGGACCGTCACGCCGGCGGAGGCCGCCGTCACCGCCCGGCGGATGTGGCGGCTCGCCGAACCGGTGCACGCCGTCACCTACTTCGCGCCCGAGGCGCGCGCCGCGTACGAGGAGGCGGGGCTGCGCGGCTACTGGCGCGGCTACTTCGCCGGCCGGGCCGCGCCCCTCGGCGCGGTGGGCCCGGAGCCGGTCGTGGCCGCCTTCTTCGGCTTCGCGCCCGGCATGGTGGCCCGGGCGCTGCCCGGCGTCTGGGCCCTCGCGCCGCCCGAACGCGCCCTGGAGGCGCGGCGGCGCGGGGCGGGCGCCGCGCTGCGCCGGCTGCTGGCGGGGCAGGACTCCGCGGTGGCGGAAGCGGTGGAACTGCTGCGTCCGGTGACCGGCGGCCTCGACATCGCGGGGCGGGTGCTGGCCGCCGCGAACACGGCGCTCCCCTCCCCCGGCGACCCGGTCGACGCCCTCTGGCACCAGGCCACGCTGCTGCGCGAGCACCGCGGGGACGGCCATGTCGCGGCGCTCGTCGCGGCCGGCCTGGACGGCTGCGAGGCGCTGGTACTGCGCACCGGCATCGACCTGCCGCGTACGGAGTTGCAGCCGCACCGCGGTTGGACGGACGAGCAGTGGGGCGCCGCCGCGGCCCGCCTCGCCGCCCGCGGCCTGCTCGGCGCGGACGGCGCCGCGACCGCCGCCGGGCGGGAGGCGCACCGCGCGCTGGAGGAGGCCACCGACCGCGCCGCCGGGCGGCCGTGGGAGGCGATGGCCCCGGAGGCCGTCGAGCACCTGGTCACGCTGCTGTCCCCGGTGGCGCGGGCCTGCGCGGGGACCTTGCCGTACCCGAACCCGATGGGTGTGCCCGCGTCCTGAAGGCGCGTCTCAGGCGGAGAGGAGCCCGGCGATGCAGGCGTCCCAGTCGATGCGGGTGCCCTCGGTGCCCAGCGGGACGAGTTCCGCGGTGGCGGCCAGGAACGCGGCGAGCTCCCCGGTGGCGATCTGCAGGACGGCGGTGCCGCCGGGGCCGGCGAGGGTGATCAGGGTGTGTGCGTGGTCGCCGGGTGCGACGTGGACGTCGCCGTCACCGGCGGCGGCCGCGAGCCCGGCCAGCAGCAGCTCGCGGGAGAGCACCCATTCCGCCTCGTCGGCACCGTTGCCGTGGCCGAAGCGCATCCGGACGGTGTAGGGGTCGTCGGGACGGTACTGGCAGTCCGCCGACAGATCGAGGACCCGCCGGGTCCCGGTGATCAGCCGCAGGGACAGGTGCTCCGTGAGTGCTCGCATGGACGCCCCCTCGTGGGCCCGGTTCGGCCGTGTTGCCGTTCAGCAGCATGTCGTTGCCCTGCGCTTGCCCCGGGACGGGCGGGCCGGGCCGGGGCGACGGGGAAGATTTCGTGAAGGCTCGGCGTGCTCGCCGCGGAGGGGTGCAGCAGGCGGTGATCGTCCTGCCCTTCGCCTGGGTGCGGGCGTGGCAGTGGTCCGCGACGGCGGTCACCAGCGCCGGGCCGCGCCCTGCGGTGGCGGTCCACCCGGGAAGCGCCCGACGGGCACTTCGTCGTCGGCGTCGCGGACGCTGACGTGCAGGCAACCGCCGTCCCAGGTGAGGACGAGGCCGGCGGCGCCGTGCGCGTGGGTGTGGGTGTTGGTGACCGGTTCCGACACGGCGAGCAGCACGTCGTCGACCGTGCCGGGTGCGTCCGCCGTCCAGTCGAGGTCGGTGGGGTGCTCACGCGTCCGGTGGCGGCCTACGCGCGCTCCGCCCGACGCCGGGAAGGACCTGGCCGAGCCGACCGCCTTGACGGAACCGCGGGTCATCGCGGTCCTCCCTCCACCACGGGCACGGCGACGGCGTCCCGGTCGGAGTTCGGGCCCGGGGCGGGGGAAACGGCGGTTCACCCGGGTGCCGGGTCAGGAGCGCCGGTCCGGCGCCATGACGTCGGCGGTGCCGGGGAGTTCACCGCCGATCGCGCGGGCCGCGGAGAAGGCTCCGTCCGGCCTGCTCTGGGGGAGCGGTATCCCGGCCACGGCCGCCGCCATCTCGGTGCTGTCCGTGGAGCACCCCAGCCAGGCGCAGAACAGCACCGTCGCGTCGTCCTGGAACTCGCCCACCTGGTGGTCCGACACCCGGCGCATCAGCCGGCACAGCGTTTCGGGGAGGGGCAGCCGGTCGGCGTGGTGGCGGATGAGGAAGTCGAGGAAGCCGGAGAGCCCGAACTCCCCGCCGGTGCCCGTGCGGGCCTCCGGAATGCCGTCGGTGTACAGCACCAGGCGGTCGCCCGGCTCCAGTTGCTCGCGGCACACCTGCGGTGCCACGCCCAGTCCCAGGCCCATGGGGTCGCCGGGCGAGCAGGCGAGTTCGGCGACCCAGCGCCCGCCCCGGATGAGGATCGGCGGGTGGTGGCCGCGGTTGACCCATTCGAAGAGACCGGTGCCGGTGTCGAGCCGGGCGACGACGCCGGTGGCGTAGCGCGTCCCCTCGAACTGCTCGATCAGCACCTTCTCGATCTCCTCGGTGGTCTCGACCAGTTCCGCCTTGCGGCGCCGGGCGTTGCGGCTCGCGCCCATGGCGAGGCTCGCGGTCAGGCCGGCCGCCGTGTCGTGCCCCATCGCGTCGAAGATCGACAGATGCACCAGCGGGCCGTCGAGCGCGTAGTCGAAGGCGTCGCCTCCGACCCGGTAGGCGGGTTCCAGCGCCGCGGAGATCACCACCCGGCCGTCCGAGTACGAGCGCGGCGGCAGCAGGCGCCACTGCATCTCGGCGGCGACGTTCATGGTCTCTGTGCGCACCGTGCGGGCGTACGCGTCGCTGTAGTCGCGCTTGACGGTGACGATGAGCGCCACCGCGTCGGCCAGTGACTGCACGTCCTCGCGGGTGCGGCGGTCGTCGGCCTCGGTGGTCACGCGGAGCAGGCCGAGCCGCTCCGAACCGCCGAGCAGGGGCGCCCACCACCGGCACTTGCCGGGACAGGCGGAGGCGGCGGGGAGCAGTCGCCCGTACTGGAAGGCGCGGCCGGGCACCGTGCCCTCGATCCTCAGCTCGGAACTGTGGTTGCGCCGGTGGCACTCGTCCGCGCCCGCCTCGGCGAGGTTGCGCAGCACATGGCGCTGGAGGTCGGCCAGGTAGATCGTGACGTGGTCGAGGCCGGCCGGTCCGGCGTGCTCGGCCACCTTGCCCGGCAGTTGCTCCAGGGGCATCAGGTGGCTGTCGGCGAGCAGGCCCGCCAGCATCCGGCGACTCAGCCCATCCCTGTCCTGAACCGTCACCCCTGCTCCTCGCCGCCCGTTGCGGGGCCCGCCTTCCGGCGACCGCGCCCGGGCCGGGTGGCCCCCGTGCTGGACTTTTCCCATCGTACGCACACCACACATAAGCGACATAAAGGATGAATGTCATCACCCATCGGCGCGGCGGTGGCGGCCTCCGGGACGATGACGTACGGCGGTACGGATGGCGGGGCGCCGGAGGAGCCGCCGTTACGTAGCTTGACGGACGCCTTTCATCTGCTTTCGCCCTAGTTTTTGCTGTGTCCGCGGCCGAGGACCGGCGACCGCGGACGCGTCGACTCGGAGGTCTGCGATGACGGCTTACGACTACATCGTCGTCGGTGGCGGGACCGCGGGGTGCGTGCTCGCCGCGCGCCTCTCGGAGGACGGACGGGCCCGGGTGCTGCTCCTGGAGGCCGGGCCGGCCCGGGTCGCGACGGGCTCGTCCGCGCCGCCCCGGTGGATGCGGTTGATCGGCAGCGGGATGGACTGGGGCGACCGGACCGTCGCGCAGCGCGGGGCCGGCAGGGCCGTGCTGCCCTATCCGCGCGGGAAGGCGCTGGGCGGATCGAGCAGCATCAACGCCATGGTCCATCTGCGGGGGCACCGGAGCGGCTACGACGCGTGGGAGAAGGGGGGCGCGACCGGCTGGAACTTCGGCACCCTGCTGCCCTACCTGCGCCGCAGCGAGCTGGCCGCGGGCCGTGACCCGGCGTTCCGCGGCACCGAGGGACCCATGCGGGTCGCGCCGCCGCACCGGGTCCACCCGCTGTCCCCCGCGTGCCTGAGCGCCGTGCAGGCGGCGGGGCACCCCATCAGCACCGACCTCAACGGCCGCCACCAGCAGGGCGGCGGCTGGCTGGACCTGAACATCGTCGACGGAACCCGGCAGAGCGCCGCCGACGCCTACCTGCGGCCGGCCCTGCACCGGTCGGGCCTGACCGTGGTCGTGGGGGCGCAGGTCCACCGGCTCCTGCTGCGCCACGGTCGGTGCACGGGGGTGGAGTACCGCCGTGACGGCGTCCTCGAACGGGCCTGGACCGACCGGGAGGTCGTCCTCGCCGCGGGTGCGGTCGGCTCACCGCACCTGCTCATGCTGTCGGGCGTCGGGCCGGCCGACGAGTTGCGGTCGCACGGCATCGGCGTCGAGGCGGACCTCCGCGACGTCGGGAGCAATCTGCACGACCACCCCGTCACCGTCGTCAACTTCTCCGCGTCCCGCGAGGTGCCCGCCCCGACGGGCCCCGCCTTCGACGCCGCAGCGGCGCTGTCCAGCACGCACGCCGACACCGCTCCCGACATCCAGCTGCTGTTCCTGTGCGCGCCCTACGTGCCGCCGACGCTGGTGGGCGCGGGGAACGGCTACAGCTTCGGCGTGGGGCTGATGACGCCGCGCAGCCGGGGAACGGTGCGGCTGGCCGGGGCCGACCCCCGTACCGCGCCGCTGGTCGACCCGAACTTCCTGTCCGCGCGTTCCGATGTCGAGAGCCTGATCAGGGGGGTGCGCATGGCCCGGGAGATCGGCAGCGAGAAGGTGCTCAACGTGTGGCGGAAGGAGGAGGTGCTGCCGGGGCCGGCCGCGTTCGGCCACGGGCTCCTGGAGGGCTACGTACGGCGCAGCGTCGGCAGCTTCTTCCATCCGGGAGGCACCTGCCGCATGGGGTCCGACGACCACGCCGTCGTCGACCCCGAACTCCGGGTGAACGGGGTGGCGGGGCTGCGGGTCGCCGACGCCTCGGTGATGCCGTCCGCCGTGTCGGCGCACCCCAACGCGACCGTGCTGGCAATCGCCGAACGGGCGGCCGACCTCATCAGGGACGGCGGCCCGGGCGACGAGGGCGGTGGGGACGGCGGCCCGGCCGAACGTGCCGCCGCCTGAACCGCGCCACCGGTGTCAGGCCCCGGGCGGGAAGTGGCGCGCGAGCTGGCTGCGCGAGGTGACGCCGAGCTTGGGGAAGATCCGCGACATGTGGGTGCTGACCGTGCGGTGGGACACGTAGAGCCGCGCGCCGATCTCCTTGTTGGACAGGCCCTCGGCAGCCAGCATCGCGATCTGCAGCTCCTGCGGCGTGAGCCGGTCGGCGGCCCGGGGCGAGCGCTGCCGGGTGGTCTCGCCGGTGGCCTCCAGTTCCTGCCGTGCGCGCCGGCTCCAGGCCGTGGCGCCCAGGTCGTCGAAGGTGTCGCGGGCGGCCCTCAGCGGGGCGCGGGACTCCAGGACGCGGCGTTGCCTGCGCAGCCACTCGCCGTACGCGAGCCGCAGGCGCGCCCGTTCCAGGGACCAGCCCGTGAGGTCGGCGTCGAGGGCGGACGCGAAGGCGGCCTCCCCCTCGTCCCCCGGCGCCAGGACCGCACGGGCGTGCCGGGCGGCCAGCCGCACCCGGGCCGCGGAGGTCCGGCCGGCCAGCGGTGCGAGCCGCTCCAGGACCGCTCTCGCCTCGTCCTTCTCGCCGCAGTGCGCGGCGGCCTCGGCGAGGTCGCCCACGGTCCACAGGGCGGTCATCACATGGTGCCCGGGGTCGGCCGGGTCGGTCAGCCACCGCAACTGGGCGTACGCCTCGGCGTGGTCCCCGCTGCAGGACAGGGCCGTGCCGCGCGCCATGCCCACCGTCGCGTGCAGCAGGGGGGAGTTGAGGCGGACGGCGATGGTCCGGGCCTGCCCGATCAGCAGGTGGGCGGTCGCCGCGTCGTCGCGCAGGGCGGAGACGCAGCCGAGCACGGTGAGCGCGGTGGCCTCCCATTCGGGCTGGCCGGTCTCCCGGGCGAGCCCGCGGGCCTCGTCGGCGTCCCGGAGCGCCGGATCGCACCGCCCCATGGCAGCCCGTCCCGAGGCGCGCAGGGCCAGCGCCTCCGCGAGCGGCGCCAGTCGCCCCTGGTGGCGGAAGCGTTCGACGGCCGCGGTGAGGAAGGGGTCCGCGCGTTCGGGCGCGCCCACGCACCACAGCGCGCGGGCCGTCATGTGCATCGCCGCCGCGTCGTCCGTCCGGTGGGCCACGGCGCGGGCGGCTTGGAGCACCGCTGCGGCGCGCTCGACGGGCGCGGCGTGCGCGGCGATCAGCAGCATGGCGGCGCCCGCCGTGTCGCACCGGCCGTCCCGCTCGGCGGCCAGGCGGTCGGCGGTGCGCAGGACCTCCTCGTGGAGCGCGGGCTCCCCGTTGCCGCGGTAGAGGTGAGCGGCGGCGGCACTCGTGAGCCGGATCGAAAGGGCCGTCTCGCCGTCGGCGCGCATGCGTTCGGCGGTGCGCAGCAGCGTCCTCACGGCGACCGGCTCCCGGCCCCCGCAGACGGTCAGGGACTCCGAGATCCACAGCAGGCGGGCCGTGTCCTTGTGGCTCAGCTCCAGCCGCTCGGTGCCGCGCACCAGACGGCGGACGAGGTCGCGGCGGCCGAGGCCGACGGCCAGTTCCGCGCTGCGCAGCATGAGGTCCACCCGGCGGCCGCCGTCGGGGGCGAAGGCGGCGGCGTGCTCGAAGGCGTGCACGGCCGCGCCGACGGTGCCCCTGCGCAGCGCGCGCTCCCCGCACCGCTCCAGCCCCTCGGCGACCGTCCCGTCCGGGGGGACGGTGGACGCTGCCAGGTGCCAGACGGCACGGTCGGGACGCGCGGCGTGGACCGTGGCGAGCGCGGCGTGCACGGCGTTGCGTCGGGTGACGGACGCGGCCTGGTGGATCGCGGAGCGGACCAGGGGATGGCGGAAACGCACCGCGTCCCGGTCGACGCGGACGAGCCCGGCGTCGCCGGCGGGTACGAGGGCGTCGACGGTGACGGGGCCGTCGGTCACGGCGCCGGCGGCGGTCAGGACGTCGCCCGTCGCCCCCTCCGTGTCGAGCGCGGCGGCGAGCAGCAGGGTACGGGTGGGTTCCGGGAGGTCCCGGAACCGCGTCTCGAAGGCGCGCTGCAGGCCGACGGTCAGCGGCAGCCAGCGCGGGATGACCGCGACGGACTCCAGGCCCTCGACCGCCAGGGGGAGTTCGACGAGGGCCAGCGGATTGCCGTCGGCCTCCTCCAGCAGCCGTGCGCGGACGAAGGGCGCGAGGGCGGGGGCGCCGGCGTCCAGCAACCGCGCCGCGTGGTCGGCGTCCAGCCGGCTCACCGGAAGCTCCTCGACTCCTTCCCAGACCGGTGCCTCCGTCTCGGCCTGGGTGGCGGCTGCCAGCAGCACCACGGGGTCCGAGGACAGCCGGCGGGCGACGAAGGCGAGCAGGTCGCCGGTGGGCCGGTCGAGCCACTGGACGTCGTCGACGAGCAGGAGCAGCGGCTGGTCGGAGCCGCACTCCGCGAGGAGGCCGAGCACGGCGAGGGCGATGCGGAAGGGTTCGGGGCGGCTTGCGTCGCGCAGACCGACCGCGGCCAGCAGCGCCTCGCGCTGCCGCTCCGGAAGGCGGCCGGTCTCCTGGAGCACCGGGCGCAGGAGTTGGTGGAGGCCCGCGAACGGCAGGTGGGACTCGGCCTGCACGCCGGCCAGGGCGAGCACCCGTCGTCCCTGCTCCGCCGCCCGCTCCTGCGCGAGGGCCAGCAGCGCCGTCTTGCCGATCCCCGCCTCGCCCCGCAGCACCAGGGCGCCGCCGTGGCCGTCCGCGGGGCGCAGAAGCGCCTCGATCGCCTCGGTCTCGGCCTGCCGGCCGACCAGGGAGGGGATCCGTGTCGCCATGGTCCGCCCTCGCGGCTTTCCCGGTACTCGTACGCTCACCACCGTACAAGGGGGTGAAAGGGTTCATTCCACGAGCGCCCCAGGACCACCACGCGTGCGGCCGGAGGCCGTAACGGCCGGCGGGGGTGTGGTCAGACCTCGGCGGGCACGTGCGCGTCCGTGTCCTTCAGCCGCCCGGCGACCGTGGCCAGGATCTCGTCGGACAGCTCAGGATCGGCTACGGCGCGCGACATCAGCATGGCGCCGACGAGGGCGCTGAGGGTGACCATCGCGTCGGCCCGGGCGGCGTCGGGGTCGTCACCCTGCGCGGCCTCGCCGATGAGCTCGAGGTACTTGCGCACCTGCAGTTCGTACGCCTGCTTCAACGCCTCGTCGCCGCGACCGGCGGTGGCGCCGAGGGTCACCAGGGCGCAGCCGGTACCGGGAGCGTCCCGGTGGCGGGCACTGAGGTAGGCGTCGATCAGCCCCGAGCGGGGCGCCTCGGGGTTCCTTCGGGCGGACTCGGCCATCTTGCCCTCGCCGTCGGCAAGGGCAAGCGCCGCCGCCTGGCCCATCAGGTCCTCGCGCGACGTGAAGTGCTTGTAGAAGCCGCCGTGGGTCAGTCCGGCCTCCTTCATGAGGTCCGCGACGCCGGGACGGGTCATGCCCTCCTCGCGGATCCGCCGGGCGGTGATCCGCAGGACCTTCTCGCGCGACTCGGCCTTCGCCGCCTGTGAGTGACCCATGGCCTGACCTCCCGGGTGTGCGTCGGACCGACCCGACCCATGTGGATGACGGACATCATACACCTCCCCCGACCCCCTCCCGGGAGCACGCCCGCCGGCCCGGCGGCCGAACCGCCCTCGCCGGGCCGGACCCCCGGAGCCTCGGGCTCCTTCCGCGCGAACAGGACCGCACGACGGGACCCCAGGCGGAACAAGCACCCAGGCCCATCACCCCTACCGTCCAGGCCGCCACCAGGAGGGCACCGGAGGTCCGGTCCGCCGGCCGGCGCCCACATGAACCCCCGCATGGATCTTTGACACGAAGGATGACGTCCATCATCCTGATGGATATCTAGATGACACCAATCATCCAGGATCACTCCCGGCACGAGCCTCCACCGGAGCAGGCCCGCCGCCCCTCCCCGCCCGCCCGCGAACCCTCCGCGAGGACCACCCATGACCACCGCAGGAACCCAGCCGGACGTCAGGCGGGGCACCCTCCCCGTCTTCGCCACGGCGACGGCGATCACGGTCGCCAACATCTACTTCACCCAGCCGCTCCTCGACCAGATCGCCCGCGGCTTCGGCATCTCCGCCTCCGCCGCCGGGCTCGTGGCCACGGCGGGGCAGATCGGCTACGCGCTGGGCATCGTGGCCGTCGTCCCGCTCGCGGACCGGGCCCGGCTGCGCCGGCTGTCCCGGGTCCTGCTGGCGGTGACCGCCGTCGCGCTCCTGGCGGGCGCCGTCGCCCCGTCCGTCGCCCTGCTGGGCCTGGCGACCCTCGTGCTCTCGGCGAGCACCGTACTCCCGCAGGTGATCATGCCGACGGTCGCCTCCATGGCCGCCCCGGGCCAGGCCGGACGCGTCCTGGGGGCGGTCGGCACGGGGCTGACCATGGGCGCCCTGCTCTCCCGCACCGCCTCCGGGCTCATCGCCGAGGCCGCGGGCACCTGGCGGGCCGGCTTCCTGGTCGCCGCGGCGGCCACGGCGGCGCTACTGCTGGTCCTCCCCCGTTACATGCCGGCCGGGCGGCCCGCCGGCGCCGCGGCCTCCGGCGGTTACGGGCGGTTGCTGGCCTCGCTCCCCCGACTGCTGGTGGACCACGCCCCGTTGCGCCTTTCGGCCGCACTGGGGGCCACGGTCTTCGCCTCCTTCTCCGCCTTCTGGTCCACGCTCGCCTTCCACCTCACCGCGCCGCCGATCGGGCTGGGCCCGGCCGTGGTCGGCCTCTTCGGTCTGTGCAGCGTGCCGGGCGCACTGGCCGCCCGCTACTCGGGACGGCTCACCGACCGATGGGGGCCACTGACGGTCAACACCCTCTCCGTCGTCGCGGCCGTGGCGGCCTTCGCGCTCTTCGGGGTCGCGGGGCGATCCCTCGTCGTCCTCGCCGTCGGCTGCAACCTCCTCGGCTACGGGGTGACCAGCGGCCAGATAGCCAACCAGGCCCGCATCTTCACCGCGCCGCCGGGCATCCGGGGGCGGCTCAACACGGTGTACATGTTCGCGGTCTTCGGTGGCGGCGCCGTCGGTTCGGGCGTCGCCGGGGTGCTCTTCTCGGCCTACGGCTGGCACGGCGTGGTGGCGGGCGGCCTGGGCTTCCTGCTGCTCGCCGGTCTGACGCTGGCCCGGTACATGCTCCGCGCCCGCCGCACCGCCACAGGGCGGGGCGACGGCGCCGGGACCGACGGGACCGACACGGACACCGGCATCGCCGCGGCTCCCGCCGCACGCGCGTGACCGAACCCCCTGCGGAGCGCGGGCCCGCGGCCCGCGCTCCGCTTCCCCACGCGGGGGATCACCGCTACCGCCCCACGCGCTCCCAGGTCAGGACGCCGGTGCGGAGCGCGCCCCAGATCCTGCCGGCGCCGGGCAGGCTCAGCCGGAGCACACGACCGTCCAGGTCGGCGATGCGCGTCTGGGAACCGCCCACCCAGTTGGGGAACAGGCTCATCTCGACGCGGTGCACGACGGTGTTCTCCGCCGGGACCTCGAAGGTGCCGGCGTACGCGAGGTAGCCCGCGGCCGCCGCGGCCAGTTCCTCTGGCAGGCCCTCCTCGAGCCGCCCGTGACGGAAGTCCGGCCGCCCCACCCGCATGATCTGGGCCGACATGTGCCCGTCCGGGCCGTAGGTGATCAGCCCCCGCGGCCGCGGCCCGAAGGGCTCGACGACCTCGCCGGTCCTGACGTCCGTGGCCGCGTAGGACACCAGACGCCAGGCGCCGATCAGGGATTCGCGCAGTTCGTCAGGGGTCATCGTCATACCTCGCCATCGTTCCTTGACTTTCAGGATGACGAGCGTAATCCTGAATGAGGATGATGCAAATACTCCAGATTGGGAAAGGACGCGTCATGACCGACACCTACGACCCCACCCGCACGGCGATCCTGCTGGTCGACCCCTACAACGACTTCCTGTCCGAGGGCGGCAAGGTCTGGCCCGTACTGGAGCCCGTCGCCACCGAAGTGGGCCTGCTCGACAACCTCCGCGCCGTCGTCGGCGCGGGGCGCGCGGCGGGCCAGAAGGTCTTCTTCGTCCCCCACCGCCGCTGGCAGGAGGGCGACTACGAGGACTGGGAGCACCCCAACCCGACGCACCGCATCATCCAGGAGCGGCACACCTTCGCCCTCGGCACCTGGGGCGGCGAGTTCCACCCCGACTTCCGGCCCGCCGACGGGGACGTGGTCATCCAGGAGCACTGGTCGCAGAGCGGGTTCGCCAACACCGACCTGGACTTCCGGCTCAAGCAGCAGGGCATCACGCACGTGATCGTCATCGGGCTGCTCGCCAACACCTGCATCGAGTCCACCGGCCGCTACGCCATGGAGCTCGGCTACCACGTGACGCTCGTCCGGGACGCCACCGCGGCATACCGCCCCGAGATGATGCACGCCGCCCACGAGCTCAACGGCCCGACCTACGCCCACTCGATCACGACCACCGCCGACCTGGTGAAGACGCTGGAGAACGGAGACCACTGACATGCGACTGACCGGAGAGATGCTGATAGGCGCGTCGTCCGTCCCCGCGTCCGAGGGCACGATGAAGGCGCTCGACCCGGCGACCGGCACACCGGTCGGACCGGAGTTCGCGCTCGGCGGGGCGGCCGAGGTCGACCGCGCCGCGCGGCTGGCCGACGAGGCCTACGACACCTACAACCGCACCGGCCTGGAGGAGCGCGCCGCGTTCCTCGAGCTGATCGCGGACCGGCTCGAGGCGGTCAAGGACGAACTGGCCGAGCGGGCGGCCCTGGAGACGGGCCTCCCGGTCGCGCAGCTGGCGGCCGAGGCGGTCAAGTCCGCCGGGCAGTTCCGGCAGTTCGCCGACGTCGTCCGGCAGGGCCGGTTCCGGCAGGCCGCCGTCGACCCGGCCCAGCCGGAGCGGCAGCCGAGGCCGCGCATGGACCACCGCATGCAGAAGATCGCGATCGGACCGGTGGCCGTCTTCGGCGCCAGCAACTTCCCGATCTCCTACTCGGTCGCGGGCGGCGACACCGCCGCCGCGCTCGCCGCGGGCTGCCCGGTGATCCTCAAGGCCCACAACGCCCACCCCGGTGCCTCGGAGCTGCAGGGGCGCGTCATCCAGGGCGCCGTCGCCGACTCCGGGCTGCACGAGGGCGTCTTCTCGATGGTCCGGGGCGCCGGCAACGCGATCGGCGAGGCCCTGGTGGACCACCCCCTGGTCAAGGCGGTCACCTTCACCGGCTCCGAGGGCGGCGGCATGGCCCTCTACCGGCGGGCGCAGCTGCGCCCCGACCCGATCCCGGTCTTCGCCGAGATGACCAGCGTCAACCCGACCTTCGTCCTGCCGGCGGCGCTGGCGGCGCGCGGCGGCGAGATCGGCGACGGCTTCGCCGAGCGCATGCTCGTGAACGTCGGCCAGGCCTGCCTGAAGCCGGCCGTGCTGCTCGCCGTCGACGGCCCGGGGTACGCCGAGCTGCGCGAGGCGGCCGCGGCGCGGGTGAGCGCCATGGGCGCGCGGACGATGCTCACCCCCGGCATCCACGACGCCTACGGACGCGGGGTGCGGCGCCTGAGCGACTCCGGAGCCGCGACCGTGGCGGCCGGCCCCGGGCCCGACGGTGCCCACGAGGGCCGCGCGCAGCTCCTCGAGGTGGACGGGGACCGGTTCCTGGCGGACCCCTCGCTGGCCGAGGAGGTCTTCGGACCGGCGGCGCTGCTCGTCCGGCTGAACGGTCCGGAGCAGATGACGGAGGCGGCCCGCGGCTTCCGCGGCCAGCTGTCGGCGACGATGCACCTGGAGGAGGCGGACCACCCGCAGGCCGCCCGCCTGCTGCCGGTCCTGGAGCGCCGTACCGGCCGGATCGTGGTGAACGCCTTCGCCCACCCGCAGGAGGTCGGCCACGCCACCATCCACGGCGGCCCGTTCCCGGCCACCACCGACAGCCGCTTCACCTCCGTCGGCATGAGCGCGATCGAACGCTTCCTGCGGCCTGTCACCTACCAGGGCTTCCCGGACGCGCTGCTCCCCGAGGCGCTGGCCCCGGCCAACCCGCTGGGCCTGTGGCGGCTGGTCGACGGGCACGTCACGCGTGACTGACCGCGACTGACCGCGACCGACCCCGCGCTGGGGCGCATCCGCAGCGCGGTCACGGGAAGCGGGCCAGCTCCTCCCGGGTGCGGGCGATCCAGGGGTGCTCCTCACCGAGGTGCCGCACCCGGTCCTGGAGGAGCTGGCGCAGCAGGCGGGCGGCGCGCGAGGCGTCGCCCGCCGCGCCCACCGAGCAGGCGTGGGCGTTGCGGCTGTTGAGGGTGGAGGGGTGGTCGTCGCCGAGGACCCGGGTGCGGTCCTGGACGAGGATCTCCAGCAGGTCCGCGGCCTCCCCGTGGCGGCCGGCGGCGACGAGGCAGCGGGCACGCCCGCCGCGGGCGGTGAGCGTCTGGGGGTGGTCGTCGCCCAGCCGGTCGCGGCAGTCCTCGACGAGCTGTTCGTACCGGCCGGCGGCCTCGGCGGTGCGGCCGGCCCGCAGGACGCAGCGGGCGTGGGCGGCACGGACCGCGAACAGCTGGGGGTGCCCGGCGTCGAGGATCTCGCGGCTCTCGGCCAGCAGCGCGTCGAGGAGCCGTACGGCCTCCTCCGCCGCCCCGGCCTCGCTGAGGAAAACCGCCTGGTAACGCCGCCACAGCAGCGGGATGGGGCTGTCCGGCCCGTGCACGGCGGCTCCGCGGCCGTCCTGGATCAGGGCGTCCAGCAGGGCCGCCGCGCGGCCGGGGTCGCCCGCCTCGCCCAGGAACCGGGCCCGGCCGTGGCGGGAGGCGAGGGTGTCCGGGTGGAGCGGGTCGAGGACCTTCAGGCAGTCCTGCAGGAGTTCCCCGAAGAGCCCGGCGGCACGGGCGGCGTGCCCTGCCTCGCCGAGGAAGTGGGCGTGGTGGCGCCGGTTGTTGAGGGTGTAGGGGTGGTACGGGCCCTGGGTCCGCGTCCGGTCGGCCACCAGGCTGTCGAAGAGCCGGGCGGCCTGCCCGGGGCGGCCGGCGTCGCCCAGCAGGTAGGCGTAGCCGTACCGGCTGCTGAGGGTGTGCGGGTGGTCGGCGCCCAGCAGCCGGGTCCGGTCGGCCAGCACGGACTGGAACTCGGCGACCGCCTCGTCGAGCCGTCCGGTCTCGCCGAGGAACAGCGCGAGGTTGTTGCGGCTGTTGAGGGTGTGGGAGTTCTCCCGGCCGAGCACGCGGGTGCGGTCCTCGATGACGGCTCGCAGCAGGTCGACGGCCTCGGCGGGGTGCCCTGCCATGCCGACGTAGCGGGCGTGGGAATTGCGGTTCTCCAGCGTCTCCTTGGCGTCGGGGCCGCCTCGCAGCTCTGCCTCCACGACCAGCTCACGGTAGAGGTCCGCGGCGCGCCGGGGATCGCCCGCCTCCCCCACGCACGTGGCGTACCACTGCCGGGGCAGCTGGCCGGGGTCGGCCCCGGCCTTGTCGAAGGCGGCCATGGCATGGTGCAGGTCGCCGCGCTGGTAGGCGGTCGCGCCGATGTCCAGGGCACGCACCGGGGTCGCGTGGTCGATGAGGATCTCCCACACGGCGTCCGGGATGCGCGGCGGGGGCACCTGCTCGTCCAGGGTCTGGTGCAGGTAGTCGAAGGCGAGGTACGCGCCGTCGTCGCGGGGCAGCAGCAGGCTGGAGGTGGCGTGCAGGGGATCGGTGGACCAGCGCAGCGCCTCCTCCCACGGCTCCGGCCGCAGGCTGCTGCCGCCGCGCAGTTCCAGGTGGATCTCGTGGAGGCGGCGCAGGACGTCCTCGGGCAGTGGCTGGTGGTGCCCGGCGCGCCGTGCGTCCACCGCCCCGGCCACCAGGGCGGCGGCCCGCGGACGGGCGCCGGCCGCCCAGGCGTTGCGGAAGTCGTCGAGCAACTGGGGTGCCGCGGCCAGGTACTCGGCGACGCCTCGGCTGCCGGTCCGTGCACCGTTGACGGCGGCCCTGATCCTCGGGTCGTCGGTGTGGTGCTGGGCCCGGGCCAGCTCCGCCTCGCTCCAGGTGCGGTCCACCCGGACGACCGAGGCCAGCCGCAGCACCTCGCGGCCCGAGCGCAGGACGTCGCCGCCGGGCTCGTCGTCGGCGGCGGAGCGGGCGCCGAAGCGGATGTGCTGACGGGCGCTCATGGTCGCCACCACGGCCACCCGTGCCGGCCCGTCGTCCAGCAGCCGCTGTACGTGACCCGCCGTCAGCCCGCCCGCGCCGAGGTAGTTCTCCAGGTCGTCCAGCCACACCACGGCCCGGTGCCACCGGGACACCGGGTCGACCAGCGCGACCATCGCCTCGCGGCTGTCCGGCACGACCAGCCGGTGGCGCGGGAAGTGCTTGCGCACCACCTCGTACGCCAGGCGGGTCTTGCCGGCCGTGGAGTCCCCCACCAGCAGCAGGAAACCGCGGCCGCCGCTCAGCACCGCCTCCGCCTGCGGCATCGCGTCACGGCCGACGAACACCGGGACGCGGCCGAAGCCCGCCGTCCCGCCGCCGCCCGGCGCGGCCGGGTGGACGCCGAGGCCGATGGGGTCGTCCACGTCCGCGACCAGCGGGGCCGTACCGCGCCGGGAGATCCGCAGCAGACCGGGCAGCGCCCGCCTGCGGCCGGCCGTCTGCTCCAGCGCCCTGCCTCCCGAGGCGGCCACGGTCTCGGTCGCCGCCCCGGCCACCGCCCCGGGCGGGCCGAGCAGCAGGGTCAGGGCGGGCCGGGCCAGACCCCCGAACATCCTGAGCAGCCAACCCGCCGCGCCCGCGGTGCGGCCCCTCCCGGCAGCCATCGCGTCACTCCCCCGTTCCCCCGGTGCTCCCCCGTGGTGCATGCCCGGTGGTACCGCCGGCTATCCCCCCGGGGCACGGTAACGGGCGGAGGCCATCGAGAAGTCGAGGAAACCGCGGGCCCAGGCGTGGATGCCGTCCGCGTACTGGCAGACCGCCGCCAGCTGGGCCGGGGTGAGGTCGGTCGCGAGGGCGGTGGCGTACAGGTCGCGCGTCGCGGTGCGCAGGGTGGCGACGCGGCGGGCGTGCCACAGCAGTGCCTCGTCGAGGGCTTCGTCCAGCGTCAGGCCGTGGTGGTGGCGCAGGACGAGAACGAGGTTGGCGGTCTCCCCGGAGCGCAGTTCCTTCTCCACCGAGAACAGGTCGTTGGTCCAGCCGATGACGTCGGCGGCGGCCTCGCGCAGCGCGCGGCAGGCCGGCGAGAACCAGATCGCCGGGGGCAGTTCCGACTCCTGGGCGTACTCGATGAGGTCGAAGAACCAGCCGGTCGCACCGGAGACCCGCCGCCAGGACACGTACGCCTCGGGGGTGGGCACCTCGTGGCGGGCGCGGATCCGGAGCATGTCCTGGTTGGTGCGGATCCACGCGACCAGGTGGCGGCGGAAGCGGTCGCCCCAGGCGGGTCCCATGGCGCCGGTCACCCGCGGCACCAGCTCGCCCAGGACGCGGACCGCCGGCGGCGCCGACGCGGGCACCGCGTGCGCCGGGCCGCCGACGGCACGTGCCATGGCGTCGAGTTGCGCTCCGGTCCCCGTGGCGGGGCCGGTGTCGCTGCCGTCGTCGACGGCGAACATCCAGAGCGTGAGCCGGGCCAGTTCCGTCAGGCGGGCCGGGGCCGCCCACGGCCACACGTGTCCGGCCATGGCGACCTGCCGTTCCCGGCCGGCCTGACCGGAGGTCAGCGCGGACAGCAGACCGGAGTGCCGGGCCCAGGCCATGACCTGCGGCTCCACCTGCCGCAGGCCGGAATTGAGCAGTGACGGGCCCGGTATGCGGACGGGCCCCCCGGCCCGCTCCCGTACGGTCCCGCTGTGCGCGGCCCGTCCTGCCGGGCCGTCGATACGGACGAACGCAGACGTCTTCACCACCGAGATCCCCCCTTCCCGGGCCATCGGCGACCCGGGCAAGGACTACGACTTCCAGCCATCCCCGTCCCGGTTCCTACCCAGCGTTCGGCCACCGGACGCCAGGAACGGGCGGGTGACGTCAGGACGCCGACACAACCGGGCGGATGTCGCGGGAACCCGGTCCGCCCGCATCGCGTCATGATCCGGGCGGGCACCGGCCGCCCGCGACGCAGTCCGCGTCCGAGGTCACCTTCACGTTCACGTTCATCGAGGAGACAAGTGCAGAGACAACGCCGCCCGTACCCCGCCGCCGTGGCCACCGCGCTCCTGGCCCTCCTGCTGGGCGCCTGCGGGAGCCCGGACTCCGGCGCCGTGGCCGGATCCGGGCCGTCGGCCGCCGCTTCCGCCGGCACCCGCGCCCCGGTCGCGAAGGCGGACCCGGCCGTCACCGGGCTGCTGGACGACCACCGGCACGTGGCGCGCAGGACGGCCCCCGGGCGGCGCCCGCACATGGTGCAGCGGTGCACCGACCGCACCCGCCGGGTGCGGCACACGTCCTCGAGCGGTTCCGGAAAGCGCAGGTCGACCCGGACCTGGTACACCACCGAGCACTACAAGGACTGCCGGAAGGTCCAGCAGGGCACCGAGGCCTACACCCGCGTGGTGTCGGCGGAGCGCTGGTGCGTCGAGCTGGACGACGTCGGCGGCGAACGCACCCGCGACGACGTCTGGTACGAGGTCGACTCGGCCACCTACGGCAAAGCCGCCGGCGCCGACGAGGGCACGCCGATGTCCTTCACCCCCCTGGCGAGGGGCTGCTGACGACCCGGCGCCGGGCGGTGCCCGGTGCGGCGTAATCCGGATGCGCCCCGCCGGGCACGTCTGCCATCCTCGCGCCCATGTCCGCATTCCAAGATCTCCTCGCCGAGGGGGAGGCCGTCCCGACCGAGGGCTGGGACTTCTCCTGGTTCACCGGCCGCGCCACCGAACAGCGCCCGGCCTGGGGCTACGCCAAGCTCCTCGCGGAGCGGGCCGCCAGGTCGGAGGCCGTCCTCGACATCCAGACCGGCGGCGGGGAGGTCCTGGCGACCGTGCCCCTCGCCCCGCCGGTGGTCGCGGCGACGGAGTCCTGGGCACCCAACCTGGAGATCGCCCGCCGCAACCTGGCGCCCTTCGGCGCCACCGTCGTCCAGGCCGAGGACTCGGCCGACCTCCCCTTCCCCGACGGCCACTTCGACCTCGTCGTCAGCCGGCATCCGGTGGTGACCCGCTGGGACGAGGTGCGCCGGGTGCTGCGCCCCGGCGGCACCTATCTGTCCCAGCAGGTCGGCGCGGGCTCGGTGCGGGAGCTGACGGACTACCTGATGGGGCCGCAACCGGTCGCCGCGCACACGCGGGACCCCTTCACCACCACCGCCGGCTCCAGCGGGGTCGAGGCCACCGCACGCGCCGAGGCGGCGGGCCTGGAGGTCGTGGACCTGCGCCAGGAGGCGCTGCGCATGGAGTTCCACGACATCGCCGCCGTGGTCCACTTCCTGCGCAAGGTCATCTGGATCGTGCCGGGCTTCACGGTGGACGCCTACCGCGAGCGGCTTGCGGAGCTGTACGGCTTCATGGAACGCCACGGGCCCTTCGTGGCCCACTCGCAGCGCTATCTGATCGAGGCCCGCAAGGGCTGACCCCCGGAAGGAAGGACCCACTGGTGAACGCGCCGACGACCAGGCCGTTCGCGGCGTCCGACGTCGATGCCGCGGCCGGCCTCCTCGCCGCCCGCCACCGCCGCGACCTCGCCCGGGAGGCGGCGCTCGGGACCGGCTTCGTCTCACCGGCCTCCTGCGCGGCCCTGCTGCGGGGCGCCTGGGAGCAGGGCGCGCGCGGCGCGGTCGCGGAGTCCGCGGACGGCTCGCTCGCCGGATACCTGCTCGCCGTACCCGGCGACGACGTCCGCGGACGGCATGTGTGGACGGGACCCGGGCACTACGCGGCACACGACGAGGACGTCCTGCGCGCGCTGTACGCGGACCTGTCGGGTCCGTGGCTCGGCGAGGGGCGGCTGCACCACTACGCGGTCGCGGCCGCGGACGACCTGCCGGTCTGGCTGTCGCAGTGCTTCGCGTACGAACAGGTCCACGCGGTGACGGACCTGTCCGCGGGGACGTCCGGCTTCCACGACGACGTGCGGGCCGCCGGGCCGCCGGACCTCCCCGCGCTGGAGCCGCTGTTCCGCCTGGTCGCCGACGCGCACACGGGCCCACCGGTCTTCGCCCTCATCGAACCGTCCTTCTACGAGGGCCTGCGGCCGGGTCACTTGGAGCTGCTGGAGGACCCCACCGTGTCGTACTGGCTCTCCGAGGGTCCCGAGGGGGTCCGCGGCTTCTGCGTGATGCGGCCGGTGCCCGAGGACGAGGCCTCGCTCACGGCGCCGCGCGGCTCGGTCGAACTGCTCCTCGCCGCGACCGTTCCCGGGTGCCGGGGCGGCGGTGTGGGGCGCCGGCTCACCGAGCACGCCCTCGCGGACGCGGCCCGGCGCGGATTCCGCGTGTGCGTGACGGACTGGCGGGCGGCGAACCCGCTCTCGTCGGCGTTCTGGCCGCGCCGCGGCTTCCGTCCCGTCGCCCACCGGCTGCACCGCCTCCTCGACCCGCGGCTGGCGCGCAGCTGAGCCGGGCAGGTCACTCCACCACGCCGAAGTCCTCGGGGAAGTCCTCCAGGAACGCGCGGCGCCGGGGATCCCTCTCGGCCGCCTTCATCGCGCCCAGCAGGTCCAGGAACTCGGCCCGCTGGCCCTCCGTCATGCAGCCGACGACGGCGGCCACACCGTCCAGGGCCTTGAGTGCGTCGTCCTGGTCCATGCGCTCGTCGTCCGCGTCCTCGACGAACCAGGTGAGGTCCACGAGGGCCTCCGCCAGGGCGTGGGTGAGCGAAGGGTACGGAGGCATCGGCGTGTTCTCCCCGGGGGCGATGGCGGTGGTGTTCCCGGGCATCCCATCATGCGGCGCCGACAGTCCCTCCCCCAGGTCCACCGCCGGGGGCGGCGAGGTGCGGTGGCGTCGTGCTCCGCGTCGTCGACGCGAGTGCAGGTGCACTCTCAACTCCCGCTACCGCACTGTCCGTTGGATCACGCCTCCGGTCCTTCCACGGGTCCGCCGGGGTCGCACTGATGGGCCGTCATTCATACCCCGTTGGCCTGCCGTTCCCGCACGGTTCCACAAGGTCGGCACGCCGGGGGTGGATTGGCGCGGGCACACGGGTGACCGTTTATGCTCTGGTCCGTCATTGGGATTGTTGTGAACTCAACCACGTTTGGCCGTCGAGGGGACAGCGCGCCATGAACCGTCCGAGGATGTCGATCAATCAAGTGCGGATAGCCGTGGCCTTGCTCAGCCTCGCGCTGTTCGCCCAGACGGCGTTCTGGCTGCTCTACGACATCGCTGTCCGCGGTCTGCCCGGCGCCTGGTCGCTGTGGACCACGGGCTGGGTGCCGGGCCTGTCGGCGACCTCCTCGCTGGACCTCGGTCTGGCGGCGCTGCAGCTCTGCGCCGGCCTGGCGGCCCTGTTCCGCACCCGCGGCGCGGGCGGCCTGCTGATGACCTCCTGCACCGTGACCCTCGGCTTCCGCCTCCCCGCGGTCTGGTACCTGCTGCTCGACTCGCCCTCCGACCCGTGGTTCGGCACCCTGAAGGGCGCCTCGCTCAACGCGGTGGGCAGCACCGCCGTCCTCGCGGTGGTGCTCTCCCTCGTCCTGGGCGGTCTCCTGCTGCTCGCCCGGCACATGGAGTACGAGGCCGCCGCCTCGAACTCGGTGTCGGGCGGCGTCCGCCCGGTGAAGGTGACCGCCACCGCCTCCGGTCTGCTGCTCGCGGTGCTCAACGTCTTCTACATCGGCCGCAACGCGGTGACGGCCGTTCAGGTCGGGCCCGGTGTGCTCACCGACCTGATCGTCGGCAAGGGGAGCGGGCGGGCGATCCTCGCGGTTCCGTCGCCGTACCAGTGGGTGTGCCTGACCGTGCTGTGCGGCGCCGGCATGCTGCTCGCGGCCCGGCGTCGGCCGACCGCCACGGGCTTCTCGGTGGGCCTGTCGCTCTTCATGATGCCTTCGGCCTTCACGGAGCTGTGGGGCTACGCCGTCGGCACGATGCCCGTGACCGCCGTCGACATCTCGCAGAGCCTGCTGGAGTTCGTCGGTTCCGCGGCTGTGGTCGCCCTCATCGTCGGTGACGTCCGCCGCGACCGCCGACCCGACGACGCCGACCTCGACGTCCTGCCGCCCTTGGCGGCGCCCGCGGTACCGGCGGGTGTCGCGGCGGGCGTACCGGCCGTACTCGCCGCGTCGGCCGCGACCGCCGTACCTGCCGCATCCACCTCTTCGTCTGCTTCGTCTGCTTCGGCTGCTTCGGCCACCGAGGGCGCCGACTCCCCGGAAGGGGCCGTCGAGGCCGTGGAGGCCACCGTGCCCGCCCGGCGCGACGCAGGGACCGACGAAGACGCGGACGCCGACACCGACGCCTGACGGGCCCGTCCGGGCAGGACCGGCTCCGTCGCCGCGAAAAACGTTTGCGCGGGGCCGGTAGCGGTACGGAGAGTTGTGCCATGCCCATCACCGTGCGGCCGGCCGCCCCCGAGGACGCTCCCGTCATCCGCGACCTGCTCAACGCCGTCGACGTCGTGGAACTCGGGCGGCCGGAAACCGACCTGGGCACGGTCGAGTCGTCGCTGGTCCACCCGGAGGCGGACCTGGAACGCAACTCCTGGTTGATCTCAGAGGACGGCGCGCTCGTCGCGTTCGGGCTGCTCTGGGACGACTCCGGCGCCGAACGCATCGACGTCGACCATTACGTCCTGCCCGCACATCAGCAAGCGGGCGAGCGGCTGCTGGACCTCCTCCAGGCCCGGGCCGCCGAACGCGCCGCGGAGAACGGCGCGGAGCGGGCCGTCGTCCACCTCGCCCTCAACACCGCGCCCACGATGGACACCGCCCGCCTGACGCGGCGCGGCTGGAAGACCGTACGGCGCTACCACGTCCTCACCCGCCCGCTGTCCGCCGCCGCGGACACCGTCCCCGAGCTCCCGCCGGGACTCACGCTGCGCGACTGCACGGCGGAGGCCGACCGCCGCCGCGCCCACGAACTCCTGCAGGAGACCTTCGCGGAGCACTTCGACCACCAGCGGCGCACCTACCGGCAGTGGCTCGACGACCTCGGCTCGGGCATCGACTGGTCGCTGGTGTGGATCGCATCGCTGGAGGGCGCGGGGGACGTGGGCGCGGCACTGACCCGTGACGACCGCGCGGCGATGGCGTGGATCAGCAGCCTGGGCGTGCGCGAGGAGGCGCGGGGCCGGGGCGTCGCCGGCCATCTGCTGCGCCACGCCTTCGGGATCTACGCCGCCCGCGGCCGCGACACCCTCGGCCTCGGGGTGGACACCGACAACGCCACGGGGGCCCTGCGGCTGTACACCGCACACGGCATGGGCCTCCACTTCGCGGTGGACACCTGGGAGGTGACCCTGCCCGCGGCCGCCCCGGCGTGACCGCGGCGGCCGCCGATCCGGCAACGCCGGGCCAGGAACAACGAGGGGGTCAGGCGCCGTGGACGGGTACACGAGTCCTCACCAGGTGTCCGACGACGTACTGACCCACCGCCACGCGGGTACCCATCGGCAGGCTCCGACCGGGGGCCGGGCTCGAGCGGTGCACGGGGCTCCGCAGGAGCACCCGGGCACGGTTCGTCGCGGCCGTTCCGGACGACTTCCCGAACGGTGTCGGCGCGGTGCCCTCTCCGACCCCGGGGCCGGAGAGGACGCGGGCGTTCCAGGCAGCCGCCGACGGACTCCGGGCCGCGCTCGACGTCCTGAGGCGGGAGTCCCGTCTCCTCGGCTGTGAGAGCCGGGTGCGCCGGGCCGTGTCGCCGGCTGCCCTTCCCCGGCCTTCGGCCGGGGGTGCCCCCACGACTCTCCGCCTCGCGATGCACCGCACCGCACCGCACCGGGGGCACCTCCCAGCGGTAGCCGGGGGGAGCTCATCCGACGACGCAGCCCGGCGGACGTGACCCCCGGCGGCGCTGCTTCCGCCTGTGACGCCGCTTTGGGGGTGTCGCGGCCGCACGGGCCCGGGCGGTCGGATCAGTCCGCGCCAACCGGTTCATTTGTGGTTCACGTTCCGGCCACTCCCCCGAGAACAGGGCTCTTTACCGTCCCTTGGTACTCGCTATACCGGAACATAGACTTGGAGGCACTGTGCGGCCGCACAGACTTCTTCCGCTGCTCCCCCGCCACGACGGCGGCAGGTCCGCCCTCACCTGCCGGTTCAAGTGCGGTGACGCCTGCGCCCACGAGGCCCCGAACACCAGCGGCAACGCCTACCTCGGCGACGTCGTCGCCGCCGCCCTCTCCCGCCGCACCATGCTGCGGACCGGCGCCGTGGTCACCCTGGCCGCCGCCGCGGGCGGCGTGGCCGTGGCGTCCGGCACCGACGTGGCCGCCGCCGCGCCCGAGCCGCGGCAGGGCGGTCACGGCGGTCACGGCGGCACCGTCGACCCCGACGCCGCCAAGGGCCTGCGCTTCCGGCCCGTCGAGCCGAACACCGTGGACGCCGTCGTCGTCCCCGAGGGCTACGCCCACAGCGTCGTGATCCGCTGGGGCGACCCCGTCCTGCGCGGCGCCCCCGCGTTCGACCAGGCGCGGCAGAGCGCCGCGGCGCAGGCCGGCCAGTTCGGCTACAACAACGACTTCCTGCACCTGTTCGACCTGCCCGGCGAGCGCGGCCGTCAGGTACTCGTCGCCAACCACGAGTACACCGACGAGATCCTCATGTTCCCGGGCTACGACGCGGCGAACCCCACCCGCGAGCAGGTCGAGATCGCCTGGGCCGCGCACGGGCTCAGCGTGGTCGTGGTCGAGGAGGAGCGGCACTCCGGCCGCCTGTACCCGGTGAGCCGGCACGGCCTGAACCGGCGGCTGCACACCACGTCCGCCTTCCGCCTGACCGGCCCCGCCGCGGGCAGCCCCCTGCTGCGCACCAAGGCCGACCCCACCGGCACGAAGGTGCTCGGCACCCTCAACAACTGCGCCGGCGGCACCACCCCGTGGGGCACCGTGCTCTCCGGCGAGGAGAACTTCAACCAGTACTTCGGCAACGCGGCCTCGGTCACCGACCCGGTCACCGCGGAGCGGCTGAAGCGCTACGGCATCGCCGGCGCGGCCAGCGAGCGCAAGTGGGAGCGGTTCGACGACCGCTTCGACCTGGCCAAGGAGCCCAACGAGGTCAACCGCTTCGGCTGGATCGTGGAACTCGACCCCTTCGACCCGGACTCGACGCCGCGCAAGCACACCGCGCTCGGCCGCTTCAAGCACGAGGCGGCGCAGCCCCGGCTCACCGATGACGGCCGCCCCGTCGTCTACATGGGTGACGACGAGCGCTTTGAGTACATGTACAAGTTCGTGGCGAGCAAGGCGATGCGGCACGGCAGCGGCCGGGCGGTCCGCGAGCACAACCTGTCGCTGCTCGACGAGGGCACGCTCTACGTCGCCCGGTTGACGGGCGACAGCCCGGCCGCCGAGTTCGACGGCAGCGGGAAGCTGCCCTCGGACGGCGAGTTCGACGGCTCCGGCGAGTGGATCAAGCTGGCGAGCGGCACCACCTCCTTCGTGGAGGGCATGACCGCCGAGGAGGTCTACCTCTTCACCCGCATGGCGGCGGACAAGGCCGGCGCCACGAAGATGGACCGTCCCGAGGACGTCGAGCCCAGCCCGCGCACCGGTCGTGTCTACGTGGCGCTGACCAACAACACCAACCGCGGGAAGGCCGGCTTCGCGGGCGCCGACGAGGCGAACCCGCGTGCCAACAACAAGCACGGGCACGTGCTGGAACTCGCGGAGTTCTTCGACGACCCGGCCGCCGACCGCTTCGCCTGGCGGCTGTTCCTGGTCGCGGGCGACCCCGCCGACCCGTCCACCTACTTCGCGGGCTTCCCGAAGGACGACGTCAGCCCGATCTCCTGCCCGGACAACGTGGCCTTCGACCCGCACGGCAACCTGTGGATATCCACCGACGGCGCGCCGGGCACCCTCGGCACCCACGACGCCCTGTTCGGCGTCGCGGTCAAGGGTGACAAGCGCGGTCAGGTCCGCCAGTTCCTGAGCGTGCCCAAGGGCGCCGAGACCTGCGGCCCGATCGTCCAGGGCCGGCGCGTCCTGGTCGCGGTGCAGCACCCCGGCGAGACCGACGGTTCCACGTACGAGAGCCCGTCCTCGCGCTGGCCCGACGGCGGCGGGCGGATCCCCCGCCCCTCCGTGGTCGTGGTGTGGCGCAAGGACGGCCGCGACATCGGGGTGTGACGGGACGGCCCCGCCCGGCGCGCCGCGCCGGGCGGGGCCGCTCCGCGGTGGCCGTCAGGGGGCCTGGGCCGCCGGACGGCCGAGGGCCGGTGCGAGCCGGGTGGCGATGTCGGTGAGGATCTGCTCGTAGTCCTCGGCTTCGAAGGCGAACGGCAGTGCGAAGGCCACCTCGTCGACCTCGCGGAAGGCCGCGTGCGCGGAGAGCCGCTCCGCGATCTCCTCGGAGCTGCCGACCAGGTCGGGGGCGAACAGCAGCCGCCCCGGCCCCTGCGGTCCGGTGGTGCGCGGCAGCCGCCGGCGGGCGTACTCCAGGTACCTCTCGCGCTGGGCGGCCGAGGCGCTGTCGGTGGGCACGACGACCAGGCCCTGGGAGACCCGGGCCCGTTCGCCGTCGGGGTGCACGGCGCGGAAGGCGCGGATGTGGGACAGCTGGATCGCGGCGAAGTCCTCGGACTCCTCCGCCTTGACCACGCTGCTCGTCAGGAAGTTCATTCCGTGCTCCCCGGCCCACCGCGCCGAGCGCAGGCTCCCGCCGCCGTACCACATGCGGTCGCCGAGCCCCGGGGAGTGCGGCTGGACGCGGTCGGAGAAGACCTCGAAGCCCTCGGTCCCGCTGAAGGCGGTGGCCGGCTCGCCCCGGACGAATCCCAGCAGGCGTTCCACCCGGGTGTAGGAGAAGTCCTCCTGGCCGGCGGTGTCCGGGTACAGGGCGTCGCGGACCTCGTCGAAGTGCATCGGCGGGCCGACGCTGACGCCCGGGTTGAGGCGGCCGCCGGACAGCAGGTCCACCGTCGCCAGGTCCTCGGCCAGCCGCAGCGGGTTCTCCCACCCGAGGGGGATGACGGCCGTGCCGAGTTCGATGCGGCTGGTGCGCTGCGAGGCGGCGGCGAGGACGGCCACGGGCGAGGAGATGCCGAACTGCAGGTGGCGGTGGCGCACCCAGGCGCTGTCGAAGCCGAGCCGCTCGCCCAGCTGGATCACCTCGAGCGTCGCCTCGTGCCCGCGGCGTGGGTCGGCCTCGTCGAACAGCCCGATGGTCAGGAAGCCCAGCTTGCGCAGCGGCCTGCCGTACGACGGCACACCTCCTCGTCGCGGGGTCGGACGGGACCGGCACCGCCCCGCACCGGCTCGAGCGGCGCGGGGCGGTGCCGGACCACCGACGGTAGGTCAGTTCACGGTGACGGGCAGCTCGTAGAGGTCGTTCTGGGTGACCACGGGCTTGTTCCGCAGCTCCGTCGCCGGGACCGCCAGGTCGAGCTTGGGGAAGCGCTCGAAGAGCGCGGGCAGCGCGATCGAGGCCTCCAGCCGGGACAGGGCCGCGCCCGGGCACACGTGCGGGCCGTGGCCGAAGGCGATGTGCCGGATGGGGTGCTCGCGGGTGATGTCGAAGACGCCGGCGCTCGGGCCGTGCTGCTTCTCGTCGCCGCCGATCGCCGCGTAGGAGACGATCAGAGCCTCACCCTTGGCGATGACCTGGTCGCCGACGGGGACGTCCTCGGTGGCGAAGCGGATCAGCACGTGCGAGGTGGGCGTGGAGTGGCGCAGGGTCTCCTCCACCACCGACTCCCAGCTCGCCTTGCCCTCCCGCACCAGCGCGAGCTGGTCGGGGTGGGTGAGCAGGTTCACGACGGCGTTCACGATGAGGGAGATGGTGGTCTCGTGACCCGCGGCGATCATCAGCTGCAGGGTGCTCTGGATCTCCTCGTCGGTGAGGTGGTCACCGTCCTCGGAGGCCGCGATGAGCGCGCTGGTGAGGTCGTCGCCGGGCTCGGCGCGCCGGTCGGCGACGGTCTTGGCCATCAGGCCCGCGAGCTCGCCGAGGGTCGCGATGACCTCGTCGGGCGGGGTCTGGGTGGAGAAGAACTTCTCGAACAGCACCTTCAGCCGGGGCAGGTGGGCCTCGTCGATGCCCATCAGCTCCTGCACGACGTACATCGGCAGCGGGTAGGCGAAGGTGGCCTTGAGGTCGAGCGTCCCGCCCTCGTGTGCCGCCTCCTCGACGCGGTCCAGGAGACCGGCCGTCAGCTCCTCGATCCGGGCGCGCATCTGCTCCACACGGCGCGGTGTGAGCGCCTGGGCGACCAGGGCGCGCAGCCGGCGGTGGTCGGCACCGTCCACGGTGAGCATCGAGCGGCCGGGGTTGGCCAGGCCGATCAGCGCCCAGTCGGCGGGTATGTCACCACGCGTGAAGGCGTCCCAGTGGGCGATGTCCTTCACCAGCCGCTGGTCGGTCAGCAGCGCGCGGGCCTCGGCGTGGTGCGTGACGGCCCACACCGGCACCCCGCCGGGCAGGACGACCGCGGCCAGCGGGCCCGCCTCGCGCAGCGCGGTGCTCTCGGCGACCAGGTCGCCCACCATCGGGTCCAGCACGATCGGGGAGGCCGCGCGGTGGCCGGTGACCGGGCATTCCATCAGTGTTCTCCTAGCACGGGGGTGGGTGTGAAGCGCACGGGGAGCTTGGTCATGCCCCGCAGCCACGGGGACGGACGGCGCGTCAGCCCGGTGGGGTCGACGGCCAGTTCGAGGTCGGGCAGCCGGTCCAGCAGCACCTCGATGCCGGTGCGGGCGATGGCCTCGGCGATCTCCTGCGCCGGGAACGGGCAGCGGTGCTCGCCGTGCCCGAAGGAGAACCAGGCGTTGTTGCCGTTGGTGGAGGCCCCGGCCTCCAGGTGCACCTGGGGGTCGGCGTTGGCCGCGGCGAAGCCGAGGATCAGCAGGTCACCGGAGGCGATCTGGCGTCCGCCGAGCCGGGTGTCGCGGCTGGCCCACCGCCCGGCGATGTTCTGGCTGGGGGTGTCCTCCCACAGGACCTCGTTCATGGCCTGCCCGACGCTGTGCCGGCCGCCGGTGAACGAGGCGGCGAAGCGGTCGTCGGTGAGCATCAGCCGCAGCGAGTTGCCGATCCAGTCCGCGGTGGGCTGGTGCCCGGCCACCGTCATCACCATCAGGTCCTGCACGATCTCCTCGTCGGAGAAGTCGTACCGGTCGGCGAGCATCCGCGAGACGACGTCCGCACCGGGCTGCTCCTTCTTCGCCCGGAGCAGTTCGGTCATCGCGGAGTAGACGTGCGTCTGGCCGGCGATGGCTTCCGGGCCTCCGTCGACGAGGTCCTTGACCGCCTTCACCAGGAGGGGGCCCTGCTCCTCGGGGAAGCCGTACAGCCGGGCCAGCACGCGGACCGGGAGCAGCATCGCGAACTCTTCGAGGATGTCGGCCGTGCCGCTGCCGCAGAAGGTGTCGACGAGTGCGTCGGCGTAGCGCTCGGCGTAACGGCGCAGTTCGACCGGGTCGGTGGCCTCCATGGCGTTGCCCATCATCGCGGCGCGCTGCCGGTGGCGTTCGCCGACGGTGTAGAGGATCGACGGCTGCTTGCGGCCGATCATGGGCAGGAGCGGCCAGTCGTCCGGGATGCGGTCCCACTGGTTCCACAGGTCCGAGTCGCGGCTGAAGAGCACCGGGTCGCCGGTGACGTGCAGCAGTTCCCGGTAGCCCAGCACGAGCCAGGCCGGTACGCCGCCGTCGAGCATCACGGGGGCCAGGGCGCCGTGGTCGCGCCGCAGTTCCCGGTAGAGGGCGGCGGGTTCGACGTGGAAGCGGGGACCGCTGAACGGCACCGCCCCGGCGAACGGGTCGGTGCCGGCGGCCGCGGAGGGCTGGCTGGTCACGGGGCGGTCATCTCCCGGGCGCGCGGGTTGGCGGCGGACAGGGTCTGCAGGTGCTGGACGAGGGTGATGAGGACGTCCTTGGAGGACTGCCGGGACCGCGCGTCGCAGTCCACCAGCGGCACGCCGTCCGCCAGCGACAGGGCGTCGCGGACCTGTTCCTCGGAGTGCTTGGGCCCGCCGAAGTCGTTGCGGGCCACCACGAACGGGGTGCCGTGGTGCTCCAGGCGGTCGATGGCGTACCAGGAGTCGTCCAGGCGACGGGTGTCGACCAGCACCACCGCGCCGAGGGTGCCGGAGAACAGCCGGTCCCACAGGAACCAGAAGCGCTCCTGGCCGGGCGCGCCGAACAGGTAGAGCACGGTGCGCGCGTTGATGCTGATCCGGCCGAAGTCGAAGGCCACGGTGGTGGAGGTCTTGGTCCCCACACCCGCGAGGTCGTCGACCCCGGCGCCGGCCTGCGTCATGGTCTCCTCGGTGTTCAGCGGGCGGATCTCGCTGACCGAGCGGACCATGGTCGTCTTCCCGACGCCGAACCCACCGGTGATGACGATCTTCAGCCCGTTGTCGGCGCTCGGGTCGAGCGGCGCCCGCGGCCCCGGCGGGCCGGGAACGAGGCCGGGGTCAGAGGTTGCGTAGTCCAACGAGCACCTGCTCCAGGATCTCGGGGTCCGGAAGTTGAGCCGCCGTCCGGACGGTACGGGGGTGCCGGGCGCTGATGCGCCCGGTGTCCAGCAGATCGCACAGGAGCACCTGGGTGATGCCGACCGGCAGCCCCAGGTCGGCGGCGAGCTCCACGACGGCGGTGGGCCGGCGGCAGATACGCAGGATCGCCGCGTGCTCGGACTGCATCCCCGGGACCGGATCGCACTCGGCGACCACCAGGGTCACCAGGTCGAACAGATCGGACGCGGGCCGGCTGCGACCCGACGTGAGGGTGTACAGCCGGTCCGGATCCTCCTCCCGGCCCGGACGGGGTGTCATGCGCCGTCGCCGTCCTCACCGGGCACCTCGCGCGGGGGCGCGCTGAGGTGCTCGCCGAGCTGCTCGACCAGCTCGTGCATGTTGTGGCCGATCAGGCCGACCTCGGCGTCGTCAGAGGCGACGACCGCGAGGTGGGCGCCGTCGCCGGCCTCGACGATGAACAGGATCCCGCCGTAGAACTCGGCCATGGCCTGCCGTACGCCACCGCTGCCGTCGCCGAACTCGATGGACGCGCCCTGCGACAGGCTCTGGATGCCGGCGGAGATCGCCGCGAGCTGGTCGGCCTGGTCGACCGAGAGCTCGGGGGTGCGGCACAGCTTGAGCCCGTCCCGGGACAGGACCAGGGCGTGGCGGGCGCCCGGGGTGCGCTCCAGCAGGTTCTCCAGCAGCCAGTTGAGCCGCTCGTCCGTACTGGTGTGGCCGGTGGCCGGTGCGGTCATCGCGCGTCGCTTTCTGGGGATGGGGCCGTCGCGTTGTGCTCGTCGCGGTCCGCGCCGGGCGCGGAGGCGGGGGACTCGTGGTCGGGGGTGGCTGCGGCCGCGGCGGGGGTGGTGCCGTTCACCGCGCTGCGGAAGGTGCTGAACCGCGCGGCCCGTTCGGCCGCCGTGCCGTGGCCGGCCGAGCCGTGGCCCGGGCGGGCGGCGGGCTTGTCGTGGCCGGGCCGGTCGTGGCCGGCGGCGGACAGCGTCTGGCCGCGGCGGCGCTTGGGCAGGCCGCTCTCGCCCAGCTCCGGTGCCGTGCGCCGGACTTCCTCGCCCCGGTCGGACGTCTCGGCGGGAGCCGGGACGGACGGGACGACGGCCGGGGCCTCCGGGGGCAGGACGGGCTCGGCGTCGAATCCGGCGTCCGTGCCGGGGCGCGGGACGGTGAGCAGTTCCTGCGGGATCATCATGACCGCGCCGGTGCCGCCGCGGGCCGAGGGACGGAAGGAGATCGTCAGGCCGTGCTTGCGGGCCAGCCGGCCGACGACCGTCAGGCCGAGCCTGGTCCCGGACAGGCCGGTCAGGTCCCCGGAGCCGGCGGCCACGGCGCTCTGCGCGCGGCGCAGCGCGACCTCCCCCATGACGAGACCGCTGTCCTCGACGGTGACGACCGTGCCCGCGGGCACCTCCTCCACGTACACGTGGACCTCGGCGGTGGGCGGGGAGAAGTTGGCGGCGTTGTCCATGAGTTCGGCCAGCGCGTGCATGACACCCTCGGCGGCGTGACCGACGACGGCGACCTCGCTGGTGGAGTGGAGCCGCACCCGCTGGTAGCCGGCGATGCGCCCCATCGCGCCGCGCAGGATCGACTCCATCCGGATCGGCTTCGCCCACCGGCGTCCGGAACGGGCCCCGGTCAGCACCGCGATGCTGTCGGCGAGGCGGCCGGCCTGGGCGGTGCGGTGGTCGAGGTGCAGCAGGTCGTGCAGCACGGCCGGGTCGGTGTGGCGGTGCTCCATCTGCCGCAGGTCGGCCAGCATGCCGGTGGCCAGCGCCTGCATGCGTCCGGCGGCGTTGGCGCCGACGGCCATCGCCGCGGCGCGACGCGACTCGCTGGTGCCCACCCGGTCGGCGATCAGGGTCAGCATGCGGCGCTGCGGGCCGGTCAGCGGCTCCCGCACGGCGCCGAGGACGCGGTCGGCGCTCTCTCCGGCGGTGATCTGCCGTACGGCGGCGGGCAGCAGCTCATCGGCGAAACGTTCCGCCTCGGCCCGCAGGGCGTCGAGCTGGCCTGCCAGCCGCCGTGCCCGCCAGCGCTCCTGCGCCGCCACGCACACCGCACACGTCAGCGCCACGATTCCGGCGCCCGCGCCCACCACGGCGGGCGTGCGCACCGACTCGGGCGCGGCGCCCGTCAGCCACACGGCCACCGGCACGGTGACCACCAGCGGTGCCGCCAGGGCCCGGGCCAGGTACGCGAGCGGAGCACGCTGCTCACGCGGCCGTGCCGGAATGCGCAGGCGCCCGGTCCGCGGGCGCGGGAGCGCGGTCTGCGCTGTCATCGATCAGGACCTCGGGACCGTCTGGACGGATGGGATGAGAAAGCGGAATCCAACAAAAACGGGCACCACCACAGGCACGAATCCCGAACGGGCTCCGTGTTCGCGGGGAACTCGCGGCCACTATATGCGAGTTGCCGAGGGTGTTGATCAATGAGTCGATGACATTTGTTGGCTGGTGAGGATATGTGGGGTTGCCACAACGTGCGGCGCTCTCCGTGCCCCTGAACCGGCGGTTCCGCCCCATCGCCGGACCCGCCGGCGACGTCCGTCCGGCCGCCGCCTCCCGGCAGTGCCACTGACCACGTCTTTTGCCGCACCGTCAGGGCCCGTGCAGCAACACCCGGGACGAGGGTTCCGGGCAGTCCGCACCACGGCGGAGGACTCCGGCCGGGCGGCCGGCACGGGGCGCGGGCGGTGTGTCCACTCTGCGACATGTCGCAACCGCGCCACGCCCCGGCGCCTCACTCCGCCGCGGACGCGTCCCGGGCACCGGCGACCCGGGGACCCGTCCCCGCGTCAGCGGGCACGCGGGCGAACCGCGCGGCCGCACCGACGACCAGCGCCAGGACGAGGGCCGCGGCGCCGATCAGGAAGAGCGTGCGGTGGTCCTGACCGCTGCGGGCGAAGACATAGGAGTAGAGGTACGCGGACAGCGCCAGCGACAGTGCTCCCGCCACGGTCGCCCTGCCCCATGCAGCAGCCTGCGCCTCCGGGCGCCGCGGTACGAGTTCGTGGACGCGGCCCAGCACGACGGGCACGACACCGGGCGGGAAGGAGCCGATGACGACGCTCAGCACCGCGATCTCGGGCAGGCTGCGTGCCGTGGCGAGCGCGGCGAGGGCGCCCGTCTGCACCAGGGTGATCAGCAGCAGCGCCCTGGCGAAGCCGAGGCGGTCGCCGAGCAGGCCGTAGAGGGTGGGACCAGCCAGGGCTCCGAGCCCGTACAGGATCCAGACCGTGGAACCGCCCGCGGACCCGCGGCCCAGACCCCGGCTGACGAAGTCGGCGAGGAACGCCATGGCCGGGGTGAGCCCCATCGAGATCAGGGCGTACTCCACGAGCAGCAGCCGCAGCCGCGCCGAACGGGCGGGCCGGCGCTCCCCCGGCCCTCCCGCCTCGGCGACCGCGGGTGCGGCGGGCCGCGGCCAGCCGTTCCAGCTGAGCGCGGTCAGGAGGGCGCACAGCACGGCGAGCCCGGTCCAGGTCCGGCTGAGGCCGAGGTGCAGCAGCAGGGGCACCAGCGTCCCCGAGGCGGCGATGCCGACCCCCAGCCCCGCGAAGATCGCCCCGCCCGCCAGACCGCGCCGCTCCCCCTTCAGGTACGGGAGCACGGCACCGGCCACCCGCACCATGATCACACCGCCGGCGAACCCCGAGGCGAGCCGCCAGAGGAAGAACCAGGGCACCGAGACGGGAACGCTGCAGGCCAGCAGCGCGAGCGTGGCGAGCGCCATCATCCACCGCAGGGCCCGGCGGTCGCCCAGCCACCGGCCCACCCGCCGGGCGCACAACGCGCCGGCCAGGTAGCCGGCGAGGTTGGCCGCGCCGAGGTAGGCAACGGCGGACGGCGAGAACCAGTGGGCGTTGATCAGCTCGGGGACCAGTGGCGTGTAGGCGAACCGCGCGAGGCCGATGCCGACGAAGCTCGCGCTCGCGCCCGCCGCTATGGCCCGCCACGCGGCGGGTTCCGGTGGTGTGGTGCTCATCTGCTCGTTTCCGCTCTCCGCCCGGTCACGGCAGGTCCGGGCGTCGCCCGGTCCGTCGGCCGTCCGGGCCATCTTTGACAACCCCGTCATGTTTGACAGCCTTGCAAACTTTGACGGAGCCGTCAAAGATGAATTACGGTGACGGCATGGCTGGACGGCGGCAGTTCGACGAGCAGCACACCCTGGGCCGGATCCTGGACGTCTTCTGGAACCAGGGCTACGGAGCGACCTCCATGCAGGACCTCGCGACCGCGACCGGGGTGCAGCGCGGTTCGCTCTACAACGCGTACCGCGACAAGGAGACGCTGTTCCTGCGCGTCTTCCAGGACTACGCGGACGCCTTCGTCGCCGAGGCCGCCGCGACTTTGGACCAGCCGGACGTCCGGCGGGCGCTGGAGGACTTCTTCGACTTCACCATCGCCTCCATGACCCGTGGCACCCCTGCCCGCGGCTGCCTGTCGACCAAGACCGCCACCGACACCCAGGCGGACGCCGAACCCATCCGGGCGGCGATCCGCGGCATGCTCGACCGGCTCGAGGGCGTCATGGCCGAACGGCTCTCCCGCGAGGACGCGGCCGGCCTGCTCGCCGTCCCGCCCACCGAGGCCGCGCGGGTCCTGGTCACCATGACCCGCGGCACCGTCGTCATCGAGCGCGTCTACCAGGACGCGGACCGGCTCCGGGCCACGGCGAGGTCGCTGATCGCGATGCTGCTCGGCGCAGGGCGGCCGGCCGCCGCCTGATCAACCGGCCCGGTAGGGTGCCGGGATGACCGCGAGGGAGGGGAACGAGCCAGGCTGGACGGCCACCCGCGCCTGGGTGCACCGGCACCTCCGCGAGGGGGAACGCGTCGAGTCGGCGGAGCGGCTGCACGGCGGCTGGACCTCACAGATGCGCCGCCTGCTGGTCAGGGGCCCGGGAGGCGGACGCCATGTGGTGCTGCGCTCCTTCGTGAAGCCCTTCTACCGGCGGCACGCGGAGGGTCTGCTCACCCGCGAGGCGCGCATCCTGACGCTGCTCGGCCCGACGGCCGTCCCCGCCGCCGAACTCCACGCCGTCGACGCGACGGCGGAGCACTGCGACCATCCCTCGCTGCTCATGTCCCACCTCCCGGGCGGCGTACGCCTGGAGGACGCGGAGTCCGGGGCGCGGGCCTGGCTGCTGGCCCGCCAGCTCGTACGCATCCACGGGCTGTACGTCGGCGAGGAGGACCGGCCCCGCGCGTACCAGGCATGGACGGCGCCCGAGCGCGTCCACCCGCCCGCGGCCACGGGCCGTCCGGACCTGTGGGCGCGCGCGGTGGACGTCATACGCCGTGATCCGCCCGACCATGAACCCCGGTTCCTGCACCGGGACTTCCACCCCGGCAACGTCCTGTTCGACGGGCACGGCGGCCACCTGCGCATCACCGGCGTCGTCGACTGGGTCGAGACCTCCTGGGGCCCGCCCGACCTCGATGTGGCCCACTGCGCCACGGCGCTCGCGCTGCTGCACGGACCCGCGGCCGGGATGCGCTTCGCCGACCTGTACACGGCCGCGGGCGGCCATCTGGCCGGGTCCCCCGGTGCCCACCTGTACTGGCGGCTCCTGGACGCGCTCGCCTTCGCACCGGACGCCGAGAAGGTCGCCGTCCCCTGGCGCGAACTCGGCCGCACCGACCTCACCCCGGCGAGGCTCACGGCCCGCCTGGAGACCTACGTCGGGGCCCTGCTCGCCCGCTACACGGAGCCGCGCGGCTGACCGGCCCGCTCAAGGCGTTCACGGCCCGCCCGGGACGGCACCGGCGGGAGTGCGGGCGTCGGTCCGTCGCCGGTGGGCCCCGCGGAGCCGAACGGCCCCTCGCGGCGGCGCGTCACGGCGAGGTCGGACCCAACAGCCCGGCGTACGGGCCCGAATGCCGTTCCCATGTGCGCAACTGCGCGTACTCCCCCCGGATTTCGTCTTGTCACCCGGGTGTGATCGCCAGCAGGGTGCAGGGCGAGCCGCGGGCGCGATGGTGCGCCGTG